>NZ_CP063796.1 GCF_025860405.1 Tolypothrix sp. PCC 7712
GGAATACTGTTGAGTTATCGGCTTAATCCCCGCCGTCTTGGTTGTTCTAGCTGTTCTTCTAATTCTTCTTCTAATTCATCTATTACCAAATTGAGTAATTCTTCTAATTCAGCTTGGGTGCGTGGGATTGAACCATGCTTGATAGTTTCTTTGATGTCTTCAGTTGGTTCTTCTTGTTCTAGTAGGTGGCAGATAATTTTTTTATCCCGGTCGTCAGGCGACAATGCAGTTGCAGTTAGTGCTAGTGATAGTTGCTGATATTTTTGTTGCCAGGAGTTAAGTTCGGGTTGCTCTTGGGTTTTTTCTTGATGTTGGTTGAGTTGAATTTGCGTTTGTTGTTGTGTGGATTTAGCAGGATTTAATAGCAGTGAAATAATGCGTTGGTCGTCGCGTTTTGGTTGGTAGTCAACAGATTTATGTTTTTGCAATCCAGGGAATGTGTAAGCTGCACCCAAAGTTGTGCCACTAAATTGCTGGTCTTTCATGGAGTATGAGATGCCTTTACTCTTACCATTGCGTGTTAGTCCGTGGCGAACTTTCACACCTTGTATTTGCAGTCGCTCGATTAGTTGCGGCATTGTGGGAGAGTCTGCGGTGGCGCGGTCGATGAGTTCTTGGAGTTGTTGTTTGATGGGCGGTTCTTGTGGCGTTGAGCGATCGCCTTTAAGATATTCTTGTTGCTCTCGCTCTAGCCGTCTTTGTTGCCCAATACTTGGGTTGCGCGATAATTTCTCGTGGCTACCTAGAGTTGGTTGTAAGCCGTAATCTCGTTCGATTTGGCGAATAATAGTTTCGCTGCGTTTGTAGTCCCAGCTATCATGGACTATCTTGCCGTTGTCTAAACGTATGCGGCTGGCGCAGATGTGGATGTGGTCGTGTTGGGTGTTGTTGTGTCTGCAGACTACGTACTGGTTGCTGTCAAAGCCCATTTCTTCGAGGTAGCGATTGGCGATTTCATTCCAGGTTTCATCGTCTAGTCGCTCGTTCTCTGGCAATGATAATGATGCGTGGTACACTACTCGGTCGGCTTCGGGGTTTAGTTGACGGGAGATTTTGAATTCTCTGGCCAGTGCAATGGCGTTGTTACCGCCCATGTTGCCACCAATGAGTTTGGCATCTTCTTGGGATTGCAGATAGTCAAGGAGTCCCCGGAATCCTCGCCCTTTAGTCTGGTTGCCAATCATCTGTTTCCTCGTCTGCTTCTTCAATAAAGGTGTTGGCAATTTCTCGTTGGCAATGTCGTAGCAGTTCTAGGAGTTCGTTTAATAGTTTTGGATCTGCTGGTGGTGGCAGTTGCATTTTGATGGCGGTGTTTGTGGCTTTAGCCAACTGGTTGATGTTGTTGCCAATGCGCGAAAGTTCTAGGTATGTGGCAAGAGTAATTCTACCGAGTCGTGGCGGTGGTGGAGGGATTGGTCGCAGTAATAAACAGCGTCTTGTTAATTCTGCCAAGCTCATGCTCGCGTCTTCTGCCTTTGAGCGAATCATCTCGTATTCAATGGGGCTGAATAGTGCTTGTAGCCTTCTGGTGCGGACGAGTGACTGAGAAGAACGCTTGTTCATGATGTCATTCCTGACAAAGTGCAACAACTTGAGGGGGGTTCCAAGGGGGGAGACTTCCCCATTTGGCAAGCCTGCCGTACCGAGCGCAGCGACGGTAAAGCGAAGCTTTAGGCATGGCTTGCTCCTTACCCATTTTCGGGCAAGGCAGGAGGGGGTAGGGTGGCCGCCAGTGTGGGGACACAGTGCGTATTGGGCTGCTACTGCCAATCAAACGGATGTGCGAATTAGCCGTTGGTTGGCATGGTGAATTTTTACAGTGATAGCTGTGGTAATTTTTTTTGATTACTGTGATTAACTCTTTGTGAGTTATCTTACAAGCTATTGGTAATAAAGGTTCAATTATTTAAGTTAATATCTATTGCTGTTTATTAATTAATTTTAGTCAGAGATTATACCTGTCTTTAGATAGATGCTTATTGGAGAAGCAAAGTTTTAAACAATTACATTAGTTGGATTTTATTCGTGACTAAAGATAGTATTCCTAAATCTAAAATTCCTGAAGCTCTTTCGGCTTTACGCTCTTTGGGTACTAAGGAATTGGATGAGATTCCGGCTCGCGCAGCTATTAAAAAGATGCGTCG
This sequence comes from Tolypothrix sp. PCC 7712, assembly GCF_025860405.1. Lineage (GTDB taxonomy): Bacteria > Cyanobacteriota > Cyanobacteriia > Cyanobacteriales > Nostocaceae > Aulosira > Aulosira diplosiphon. The sequence continues at coordinate 2,145 of NZ_CP063796.1, forward strand.
TCAAATTGAACGAGTGCTTCGTCTTGGCTATTCTTACCAAGAAGTTTCTGAAACTTTGGCAGGCTTGGATATCAATATCAGTGCTGAACGTATCCGTTATTTACTCAACGATATCAAGAAGTCTACTCGCAAAAAGTCTGTCACTTCTACAGTTGCTGAGAATAGCAATACACAAGTTGTTGATGAATCGGGTAAGAGTGAAAATTCTGTAACTGAGTCTAGAAGTTCTCAGTCTGTTGAAAAATCTCAAGTTAAATCACAACCACAATCAAAATCTAAAACTGCATCTGCCAAGACTAAATCAACTTCGACTGCGAGTTCTAAAACTACTAAACAACCTTTGGATGTGAAAGTCAGCCCAAATCAAAATAATTCTGGGTTGGCTTTTCAACCTGAATTGATTAGAGATGAGGATTTGTAAATGGCAGTTAAATCTAAGCAATTAGCTGATGGAGTAACTCTAGAAAAACCAAGTACTCCATCAAAATCAACTGGGCGGTTGGTGTTAGTTACTGGTGATAAGGGAGGAACGGGTAAAAGTGTGGTGGCGCGGATTCTCCTTGATATTTACCGTCACAGAAATATCAACTGCATTGCTTATGAATGTGACAAGTCAAATCCTCAGCTTTATCGTCACTACAATAAGTTAGAACCCGGGGTGCGAACACTCAAACTAAATCAGCGGGGTGGTGCTGATGCTTTGCAGGATGATTTGAAGTGTTTTTCTCCTCAAGTTTCTTTGGTGGATCTGCCTGCTGGGGCTGCGGAATATTTTGAGTCGGTGGCTAAGGATATTTTTTTATTTCAAAATGCCCAACGTTTGGGTTATCGCATCACGATGGTGTCGGTTTTGGGAAGGGTGAAGGATAGTCTGTTGCAGTTGAAGCGGTTGGTAGATTTCTGTGGCGACAAGGTTGATTATGTTGTGGTGAAAAATCTCTATTGGGGTGATGAGCATAAGTTCACTCGCTACAACAATTCTAAGGTGAAGCAGTCTGTGGAAGCTTTGGGGGCTGTTGAACTTTTATTGCCTGAGTTATATGACGATATTTTTGATTTGATTGACTCGAAAGACCTAACGTTCAGAGAAGCGCTGGAGCATGAGGATTTCAGTTTGAGTAATCAGTCTAGAATTTATGGCTGGATTGATGCGGTTGAAACTGAGTTCTCTAAGGCTGCTGTAGAGTTGGGGTTAGAGTAATGGCGATCGCAAATGGTAAGGGTAATGGTGGGGTATCGCATTTAGATAGGTTGCTGTCAGAAAAATCACCAGAATTTCAGGCTAAGGTGCTGCGGTTTGCGCTGGATTCTGGGATGAAGCAGGATGACCCTGCTTTTCGGCTGGTGCAGTACATCGGTTATTTGGCACAACTGACAGAAACTGCACCAAATGATTGGAAGTTATTGTTTGAAAATTTGCAGGTAGAGCTAAACCAATGGAGTCAACTGACGGCGGAACAATTGAAGACCCAAGCCGACCACACGGAGAATATCAAAAATTTAGCAACGAGTTGCAATCAGCTAGGGATAGCCTTGAGTGCTTTAAATCAAACGTCGCTGCAACAGCTAGAGCTATTGAAGAACTTAACCAATCTCTCCAATTATTGGAGCAATACCTCCCCCAACCACACAGAGAAGTTGATTGCTCCGTTGAGAGAGGAATTGAAGCAGATGAAGACTATGATATCGAGCCATCAATTGAGCCACAGCGTCGCCGTGGATTTGGCCGCTAAAAATTGGGCGAGGGCTGCTTTTGTTTCGCTTTTCACTCCGGTAACATTTTTTATTCTGTTTACGATTTATTCACGCTTTTTTCCTCTGAGTCTGCCTTATGAGGCACAAACTTCTTTGGAGAAGATTGAACAGCAGACTGGTTGGACTAATACTAAGCTGCAACGAGTTGAGCGTAATTTGGGGACTGATCCTAACTCTAGGCGACGGCGGTAAAAGCACAGTTGTTTGTCAGTCAATTAAAAAAACTGGGTCTGCATTACACTTTTTAGCCCATTAGTGTAATGCTACACTGTGCTTTTACCCGCTGGATGACCAAATTGTGATAGGCGGTGTCTGCCACTGCCACCAAATCCACTCGTTGAGCTACCCAGATTGTAGCAGGCTGCGGCAGACACTCCGCTACGCCGCCTATAAGTTAAGAGTTGCTTAGTATATAACAGTATAAAAATTGACTAAAAAATGGTAAAATATAAAAAGTGCTCTTACTCTCACAACGATACTTTATTAAAATCGACACTTTTTTAGTCTGAATACCTTCAACTTGAGATTTGTTGTAACTGTGCTGTGTGAGCAAATGATTTTTTACAAGCATTAGAGGAACATATACCGCAAATTATTCATTTCAATTGTTATGGCAGTAACTTGAACGAAGTTTTATTTATAGATAATAACCGAGAGTTTAAACTAGTTAATTCTATTGCATTAAAAGACAATATCTGAATGGAGCCATGAATAACTTTGATTCTGAAGATAGGTACTCTGAAATTGAAAGTTTAGTTGCCTCAAACGAGCTAGACATCGCAACAAAGCGATTGATGGATTTTGCAAAAAATTTTTTAGATAACAGCAAAACTAAATTTGAAATTATAGATATTCGAGCTAAATATGTAGAATTATCTAGGGAAATGCGGTGTTATGGCGTAACAGATGCAATCAATAATAGGCTAACAGAACTAAGATTTCAAATTTTAGAATTTGCTACATATATTAAAACAAATCAGCAATTAAATAATCCAGATATAAATAATCTTGAAGAGCCAGGCTTAATTTTATCAAAATCTGAGCAATTACAAATTAACTATGATAACCCATATCAGAATGATGATAATCAAGGAACAACTCAGCTTGAAATAGCAAAAATGCGATTTCTGGAAAAGCAAAAATCGCAAAAAAAATCCAATTCTTCATTTGTATTTGAATGCAAAGAAATTTATAAATCTTATAAAAATAATCTTGCAAAGTTTATATTATCTAACATTAATATAACTCTTAATTTAGGTGAAATAACTGCTGTAGTAGGTGAAAACGGCAATGGTAAAACAACACTTTTAAGAATAATTGCAGGAGAACTAGCACCGAGTGGTGGACATTTAAGTTATCCATGCTTAAATGTTAATAGTAAAAATGATATATGTTCTATTAAGCGCCAAATAGCTTATATTCCTCAAGAATTACCTAAAATGCCTGGTTTAGTAGTTGATAATTTGCATTTTGCAGCAGCTATTCATGGAATTACAGGATCAATCAATAAAGAAGAGGTAGAATTTATTATTTATCGTTTAGCTTTGGAACAATATAGAGACGCAAAGTGGAGTGAACTATCTGGTGGTTATAAAATGCGATTTTCCTTAGCACAAGCGCTTGTTTGTAATCCTAAATTATTAATTTTAGATGAACCACTAGCAAATTTGGATATTAATACCCAATTGCTGTTTTTACAAGATTTACGAGATTTTGCTAATTATTATAAAGAAAAAAAATCAATTATTATTAGTTCGCAAAATTTATATGAAATTGAAAAAATCGCTGACAATATTATCTTTTTAAAAAATGGTCAAGCCAAATATAACAATTCAGTTAAAAACTTCGGCAAGGACAGAACTAAAAATTGTTATGAGATAGATTGTAGCCTATCGAAAGAAGAACTTGAATCTTTATTGAAGGAAGTTAATTATAAAAAGATTGATAAGTCAGGTATTTCTAGTTTTATTATTTATACAGATACAGATGTTATGACTAAAGACTTGCTAGAAGTATTTTTAGCTCATAAAATTTCATTGAAATACTTTAGAGATATTAGTAAATCTACTCGTACAATGTTTGATGAAGAATTAGTATGAAAAACATAAAAGATAGTTTAAAAGAGAATTTCAAAAAAACAATTAGTATAATTATATTTCCTAAATTCTTACAAGAAAGGGATCACTATTTTTTACTTAATTATCCAAGGTTATGGTTATTTAAATTACATTATATTTTTTATTATGCGATACTCGTAAATATAGTATTTTTTTTACTTGCTTTGGTTCTTCCAATTCAACAATTTTATTCATTCTCAAACATATGGATATTTCTTTTCTCTCTAATGTCAATATTATTTATATTTGCATATTTTGAAGATTTTAACGTTGGCAAACGATATAGTATCCTTGATAAGAGTAATGGATATTTAGAATTAATTATTTATTTTATTGCTCTATTAATGATTTGTTCAGTAAGTATATTTTTCCCTTTATTAATAGAATTTAAAGTACAAGTTCAGTTTCCTCAAAATGAATTAAGCGTTGATTTTTTAGCATTAAGCTCAATTAGTCAACATAAGATGTTAGAAGAAAGTAGTGACAATAAATCAGTTGATATTTATATTCAACAATTAAAAGAATATATTAATAGCCAAGAATTTAAAAAACAACAAGAAACAAGTATCTTCTCAGTTCTATATGACAACGAAGAAAAAGCCAAAACATTATATATTGAGAATAATAATGATATCACTCATAAAGAAAAGCTTAATAATTTGCAAGTATTTATTTTAAAAAATAAAAGACTAAGAAATCTCTTGAAATCTTCAGTTAGTTTAGAAAACCTTATCCTTTTAGAATCTAACCTTGATTATACTTACAATACTTTTTATAATGGAACTTTTGGTGATATTATCAATAAATTTTTTATTAAGGAATTGAATGTTAATGTTAAAAATAATAAAGATGTATCTAGTATTTCAGCAATATTTAATGATTTTTTAAATAAAAAAGATGATGAATTAATCAGAAAAACTTTTGAAAATAGTGTTTTTGCAAAATTGGTAGAATCTATAAGGAATGATAATAAAATATTAATTATATCTACTATAGATAAATACCTTGGACAAGAAATTAAACCACTAAGTATTGAGCAAAAAATAGATAAAGCAATAAGCAATGCTTCAAATATTTATGAAATATTTTATTATCAAAATTTTATACTAAAAAATTTGTTAATTAATTATTTTCTTTGTGCTTATTTTACATTAATAGCATTTTTAACTGTAAATACTAGTTTTTATAAAGGAATTATGTTGATGTTTACATTTTTGATTCCTTTTGCGATAGCACCAATATTTATACCTGTAATTCAATTTTTAAATTTCTTTTTTGGTTTTAGTAAAATTTATTTAGAAATTAAATTGTTTATTTTTATTTTTCTACCTACCTTATTCTTATTTTATCAAACAATAAATATTTTAAGCATAAAGAATTTTTCTTTATTAAAAGAAGTTTATTTAATAATGTTACCATTTGCAGTAGATATCTCCGCTTATTTTATTATAAGTTGGATAGATAACCAATTTTTTAGCAATAATATTTCTTTAAATACGAAATTGTTTATATCCAGTTTAGCCCATTTACCGTTTATCCCTTATCTAAAAAGTCGTTTAGTTAGACAGCTATCTTTACCGTATATTGATCCCTGACTTTTCACAGGATGTGGAAAAGCAAGAGTAGTTCGCGATACTATATTGCGAACCATTTGCTATTCTTTATTATATTTGGAGATTTCTTCGACTAAATCTTTTAAACCCTGTTTTAGAGCCTCAAGCGAACAATCTAAAACCTCAATTTTAGTCCTTGCAGTAATTTGTTCAATGGCATCTATGTAGGCTTGACTACCAGCCTGACTTAAATGCTTGTACTTGGAAAGCTTGCCCACTTTTACCCCTACAACTAGGTGGCGCAACAGGCGTTGAGTTAGGGGTGAAATGAGCAGTGATACCGAAAGTTACGCTAAGAATTGATGAGCCACTTTCATACTGTGATCGCCACGGATAAAACTGTACCAATTAAAGTCTCGGAAATTTAGGAGCTTCAAACCCTTGCTGTGCCGTATTAAATTGTTGCATCAAATAATCTATAGGTTATTTGGTACATTGAGAATTGCTAAAAATATCGATTGACAGAATGCTTATCCAGTAAGCGTTACAGCCTTAACGTAAATTTCCGCACGGATGCTCATTTAACCCCAGTTATGTAGGGTAGTCACCGAGATACGCGGCGGCTACCCAATCTGGCTTTGGCGTTTTCGAGCAAGCCTTTTAAGTGACAGCCGAGATAAATTTAAGAATTTTCGGATTCTCTGAATAGCTTGTTAACAAAGGATTCCCAAGCAAAGCCGGCAAGAGCTGCATCTCGAATAGTGTAGAACTTCAAATCTAATAAAAGCACAATAAAAATAGCTATCAAAGTAGCAGCCAGGAAAATTCCTAAATACTTACTACCACCATACCTTTTCCAAGCTTCTGAAATACGGTTCCAAATTGAAGGCTTATCTGTTGTTTCTAGCTTTGCGCGCTGTAAAGTTTTCACTGCAACAGGGAGTACTAAGCTTAAAAGAATACCAATTAATACCCAAATAATAGCTTGAATTGAGGGAAGAATCTCAGTCTGTGATGTACTTACTTGCATACTTGCTTCTTAGCTTGTTAATAGCATTTAAATATGTTTACTCAACATATACCATTCTCACTCACCAGGAAGGTAATGATCGATTCCTTTAGATTTGAAATCTTTTAAAATTGCACCTATTGGAATACCTTCATTAACTCTAAATCGTCCTTTAACAACCTTCTTAATAACACTAGATAATGGATCAGAAGGATATGGGTTACCACTATGGTGCAAGGCAACAACTCTCCAATTATGATCAAAGACAGGTGCGCCTGAAGAGCCATCCTCTGTGTCAGCCACGTACTGGACTCTCGAATCTGTTGTATGCACGACATAATTTTGAGTCATAACAACTTTTAATGGGCCACCCTTAGGATGTTGTATGATATTTACTCGTGAATATTCTATAACCTGCTTTGGTTGTAACAATAAGTAACCCATGTGTTTACCAATACTACCCAAATCTGCTATTGACTTTTCCCTGAGATCATCTACAGTAGTTTCTATTGGCTTATCTTGTAAACGCACTAAAGCATAGTCTAATTCTTTGGCGGGGCTTGCAAAATAAAAATCTTGTCGTATTGGTATTACTTTACCTGTTAATGGAGTAATGTTGGAAACACTAGCCATATAGCCAAAACGGGCTACGGCATCTTCAAGATAGCTTTGCTCTTTTAGAACATGTTGATTGGTTAAAAGCAAATCTGGCCCTATTAAGAAGCCAGTTCCCTTAGGAGACCCCTCTGGAATTTCAATTCTTGCCACTGCTTGAGCACAATAAAATGCGCTAAGTAGCATATATATATCAAGAAAATTATCCGTAGAGTTGATAATAGCCTCAAGAATTTGCTCATCATCAACTTTTGCTGTAAATTCAGGCTCTGGAACTATTACTTTTTTTGATGCCAATTCCTGTTCAATACTGTCAGTCAGTTCCAATAAAGCTAGTCTAATTTTCTTTTCTTCAATTCTTCCTTGATCCGAATTTATAATACCCCTACGAACGTCTCCTTGTAAGCTTTTTAAGCTGCCAGAATGTAATAGAACTTCGTTACGGAACCGAGATGAGTTTTCTTCAGTAACCTCTTTCAATTTTTGGATTACAAAATCCAAATCATTTTCTTGGATTGATTCTCTAATTCTAGTGAAATCTTCTAACATATACTACTCTGTGTCTACTATTTAGTATCTCCATCACAATAATTACTTTTAATAAAAACATAAAATGTCTGCAAATTTTTCTAGCTTAATTATATTTTTTTTCCATTTACTATAAGGAACATTCAGCAAATCAATCGCCCGTTTCTTGGCTGCTTCCCTCCGCCGATCATACTTGTCGTACTTGGCGACGCATGACCTGCAAGTTTCGCTACCGTGACATATCTGCACCCGCATCCAATAGATTACCGATAAAAGTTCTTCTAAAATCATGAGGTGTAAACGCATCCATATCAGCTTTTTCCCCCGTCGCTGCAATGCTCGTAACACCCCCTGCTCACTCATCCGTCTCGGTATGATTTTCTGTGCCTTATTTAAAGGATGAAAAAGCGCCCCTGGTGCTTTCCCCCGAATCAACAACCAATCAGTAACAGCTTGCACACCAGCTTCAGGTAAGTAAACAATTCGTTCCTTGCGCCCCTTAGCTTCACGTATTGTTAATGACCGACTACGCAGCTTAAAATCGCTCAAATCAAGAAACGTTACTTCACTGCGACGCAACCCTACCGTCAAAACTGCCAGCATTGCCGCATCCCTCCGACCCAATGTTGAATCATCTTGAATGCAATCATCCCACAACGCAGCAATTTCAAGAGCATCAAGTTCGCGCTCCTTCAATAAACTCTGACCCCGCACCGAATCAATATCAGATGCTTTTCCATACTCATCCGTGGACATCAACCCTAACCGCCAAGCTTCCTTGAGCGTCCGCCGCAACGCACATAACATTTTATTGGCCATCGCTGGGCTGTATTTCTCCATCAGCACCGACCTCACCGCCGCAGTATGCTGGTAACGCAACTTTGACCAATCCAAAGTACTTGCATCACAAGTGTCATTGGTCAGCAGCCGAGCGATCGCATTTAACGCTTCCCGCATTGTCCGCCGGGAACCTTCACCAAGACTGTTGATATAAACTTCAGCCGGGTGCATAGTTAGCGGTACTGGTTCGGTCAGAGCCAGCGACTCTGGATTAAAATTGGATGCGATGGCTTTCACGGGCCTGTCTGATAGATGCTTTAAACTAGATCTTCCCCCAAATGTACTGTAACCACAAGCCTTTCAGCTGCTATGTGGTGCGGGAATTCCTTTTCGCTACACCTAATGTGGCGCATAAATACCGTGATCGCTCACAGACAGAACCAAGGAAGCACCACTAAAACCATACACAAGTTAATAAGTATTATTTTAAACATTCTGTTTTCTACTCCAAGAGCCACCCCAGCCTGGGAGGAGCGACGTGCAACAGCGATACGCAGTATTGGCTCTTAAAAGTCTTTCGGAGCCAGGCTTTCATATCCAAATTAAGAAATGCCTTCATGAGTTTTGCTTAAACCGCTCACCCATCAGCATAAGGGATTTGGGTCAATTTACCCGGATTTAACTGAGAGGTGCAGGGCTTAATAGCTCCCATCGGTTCAGTTTAGCTGTTTGGGGAATTCGCCAAGGGGATCGGTATCTCGGCGGCCACCCTAATACTAAGCTGCAACGGGTTGAGCGAAATTTGGGGACTGATCCTAATCAGCAACGACGGTGGTAAACACTCAGCCCGTGGCAAAGCAGCAAAAAATTCTTAGACAGTAAAAAGAGTAAAGGTGCAGCTATTAAAAGATGGACTTAGCGTAAATTCTTGTATAGATGCTACTCAAACGCCTAATTACTTTTGCTGTCTCATCTTTTTAGTTCTCTAATTAAAGCACCGACAGCGCGGAGAACCAAAAAAACACTAACTGCGATCGCTAGAATACAAGCTACTGGAGTATTACCCGCCGTCAGCAGTGGTATTACAACCAATCTGAATGCTAACAACACAGCAACTGTCCAACCCCCAGTCTTGAGTAGTAGAGAAAAAAATTGTTGCCACGAGACGAACTCGTTAAGCGGATTATTATCCACTCTGTTCTCAGAATTATGAGTGTAGGGATAATGCTGTACTTCTCCGGATTTACTTTGATTAATGTCAGACATCTCAAGTGAGTGGCTGTCAGATAGCTCCTCAAGGCTTTCAAATTCATTGTCTGGATTGGGTAGTGCGAAAGAAAATTGTGCTTTCATATACCTCCTTTAGAATAGGGCTTACTTTGTCTTCTATTCTACACCAATTTTTTTTGGTGTGTTTACTTGGTGCGATAACTCTCTGGACTTTTTACTATAATTAAAATATGTTGTGTTATGAGGTTGATTTATTGACTCAACTACAAATAAGCTAATCAGGGAACAAGGAGAAAAACCAACCTATGCGTTCTAGACCAAAGTCAAAGGTTGCTAGCCTCCGTGAAAAGGCAGGACTAACTCAAGTACAATTAGCAGTTTTGGTGGGTGTAACCCCAAACACTATTCAGAATTGGGAAAAAGAAAATGGACTAGACCAGTTAGAGAAATATCTAAAGCTGGCAGAAATTTTTGGCTGTCAAGTATCAGATTTAGTGGAGTATGTTTCCGTACTAGAAGAAGAACCTAAGTCTAAAGGCTTTTCGTTACAAGAGTTACGCGAACTACGTGAGAGGTGGGGAACTAATACAAAAGCTCAAACAGATGAGCCTCACCTTACATCTGAATCTGGGACTGAGGTAAATAAACAATGAAAATCTCATCTTCACGTATGAATAACTACAAGGTACACGACAGATGAAAATTCTAGTTGATGCTGATGTATTGTTAGAGTTTTTTATAAATCGTCATGGGTTTGTAGAAGATGTTGAATTGTTATTGTTGAAAAATTATGAATCTCAGCATTTTGAGCTTTATATAACTGATAAATGTTTAAAGCGTATTCGTTTAGAAGATGGCTATACAGACACATTTACTGGAACAGACTTAGCCTGCGAACTAGAGTCTAGACTGAATGGTTATATTATCCAAATTGATAGCAGTATAAAAGAGCAGGCTCGTAAATTATCCTTACCAGATTTTGATTCTGCTGAGGAACTGGTTTGTGCTAAAAAGATGAATATTGATGCAATAGTCACTCAAAACCCACTAAATTTTCAAGGAGCTAATTTTCCTATTTGGTCGGCTTCAGAGCTACTACTTCGTGTAGGATTGGAGGAAAGTTTATTAAGGAATGTTGACCGTCATTACTTAGAAAATAGTTTATGTAATAGCGTTAACAATTTTGATATAAAAGAATCTGTTGTTTTTGTAGAAGCCTGTCATACTAATAATACATTATTGAATAATAAAGACATGTATTCAATAGATATTTATAATGGCGACACAAAATTGCCAATTGAACACTTATTAGATATTATTTGGTGGTATGCAGACAGAGATTAATTATATGAATTTACTTTTATATTCCAAGAAAATTTATGATTTTATGTTAAAAATCTTGCGTCTAATATATTCATGCAATATTTTACTTAAATTATTCTATTTTGACGGAAAGAGAAGATCAAGTGTAGAGTAAGTTTTTCTATCGTCGTTGCACAACCAAGAAGTACTGCAATCTATCGAAACCGGGAGAGACAAACCACTTGAAGAAATTGAATATTTTAATAATTCTAAAAGCATTTCCCCATCTATTAATTCAAGTTCAAGTTTATACTTTGCCAAATTAGGATTTTTAGGAACTTTTTGGGCTGGAGTTGAGAATCTAGTTGCTGTTGTGACAAAAATCCCTCTCTCAAAACCTTCAAGAAGTAATGCACCTACAAAGTTTCGTACCTCTTTAACTGACTCCACATCACGGTCAATACGCCTTTTTACTTGAACTGCACTATGTATTTTGCCGTTATCTTCTGCCAAGAAAAGATCAATTCCACCATCTGCTGAGTTGGCATTTGCAGTCACACGATGAACATCACACCTATAATGTTCCTTGAGTATTCCTGCAACTAGGTCTTCAGCTTTTTGAGCATTTATATATTTGCGGTCATCCCAACGTCGAGCTAAGTTTGTTTTCAAATCTTCAAGGAGAACGTTATCGGATGAAATATCTACATGAACAAGAATCGCATGATATAGTTCCCACCAAAAAGCTACACGTTTCTGTCCACCACCTGCAAATTCTCTTTCAAGGTTTAGTTGCCACCAACCGCAGGAATTACATAAATGCAACCGCCTTCTCATTATTTCTTCTTGTTTTTTATAAAAATCGAGAGATGGATCGTGCGTGTATTGTTTAAACTGGGACTGGCAGAAAGGACAAATTCCTTCAAACATCGCGTGTCCAAAATCTATCTCTCCTGCATCAGCATCGGCATGATCGTAAGTTAGATAGTTTTTATAGACGAGACGCTGAAATTTCAAAGAATCCATAGCTTCGCTCTCTCTAAATTCCCAACCAAGGCCGCAGATTAGCACGGCGAACCTTAACCCCCGGCTGAGTCTTAGTCCCAATCCGAACATCATTCGATTGCCCACACTCCCAAACATAAACTAGTTCGCCGTTATACTCAGCTAAAGAATCTACGCTCAGTCGCCACACACTATTAGCCGCATCCTTAATATGTTGCAGTTGTTCAGGATTGAACCCTTTAACTATTTGCTGTAATTCAGCACTATCAAGGCTTAGAACAATTTCCCCCAAGGCTGACTTGTTATCCCAAGTCTCAATAATTCGTTGTTGGGTGCTGACTTGTTTTTGTCTGGTGCTGTCGGTAGTGCTGTTGGTTATGCTGTCTGAAACCCTTGCTGGTGCTGGCTGTGCTGACTGTGCTGGCTGTTCCTCCTGATTTTGACTGCTACTAGTATTCATCGCCTCTTGTTGGTGAAGGGTGTCAGCTGCGTCACTATCAGCAGAAAGGTCAGCACCACTCTGAAAATCAGCACTATCAATACTTTCAGTTAGCATCTGGGTTAGCACTGGGTTAGCATGATTTTTATTCAGGTCGGCATCTAAGTCAGCATCTTTTTCCGAAATTAAGAGTCGAAAGTCATGTCCTGGCTGGCGAATAGCAATTTTAGTGATAAACCGTCCTTTCTTATTTCTCACCTTTGCGGCATTAATATTGAGTTGCGACTTCAGCAGATTCAGCAGAATCGCTGAGAATCGTTGCTTGGTCATGATGCCGTGAGAATTACGCTGCGCCCATTCGCAGTAGTTAGGATAAAGGAACAATTCAGGATTTTGACCGTTATCACCGATTTGCGTTTGGGCGTTCGGGTCATAGTAAAGACAGTCATTAGCCCAATCCGCCAGAGGATTAGTGCTTAACAGTACTTCGGTGCTAAATGAGCCGAGTGAAGGCACTAATTTGTTAGTGTCACCTACATAAGCGGCGACATCCAACGCTGGCATCTCTAAAACCCATTGCAACACCCCAGGCAAGTATGGTTGAAATTCCTTTTCTAACGGGCGACGCTCATTTTGCGGCACCACCCGCTCAAAAGGCATTGACAGCCGACGACGGGCCAGGGCGTTAGTGTAATCACTGCTTTGAATGATTTCATTAGCGGCAATCCAGACCACCCCACTAAATCTAAAGCTACCTGTTTGCTGGATGCCTTTTTTCTCGTGTCGTAGCTCATCATCACCCGTCAATTTCTTGAGAGTGCTAACATCACCTGTGTAGCGCTCAGAGTCAGTAATAAACACAGCTTTCTTGCCGTAGAGAGCCGCAGTTTCAAAGCGGTTTTGCTCCAACTGCTTCAGTTCTGTGATTGCGTAGTTTTCTCTGCCCAGTAGTGCTTGCACCAGCCGCAATAAAGTACCTTTGCCAGTACCGCCAGCGCCTACTAGCTCCATGAATCGTTGTAACTCGCCGCCGCGTTCGGTGACGGTGGCGTTAATGCCAGCGCGAATTACTTGCACCCAGTCAGCTTTACCTTCACAAGCTTCGAGCAACCATTCCTTAACAGGCTCACAACCGACATTGCGGTCAGCCCATTTAAAAGGTAGCTGACTCAGCATTCTGTATCCCGGCTCATGTGGATATTCTTTAAGGGTATTGACATCAAGCACACAATCCTGAAGACAAATAAAACCTTTGCGGACTTCCCAGTGATTAACCCTGAGCTTGGCCTTGAGTAAATTCAAAATGCCGTTGACGAACCTGCTGGAGAAATGGCGTGTCCGCGTTTCCAGTTCTGTTAAAACAATAGACATCGCTTCTTCAGAGGGAATTTCACCCCAGACACCTAGCTTTTGTTCGGCTTCATACCAGTACCAAGCTTTATTTGCTACGTGCCAAGCGAGTTTTGCGCGGTAATCTTCGGCGATTTGTGCCGCAAAACCCGACTCAGACAAGATTTGTTTATCAGTTTCGTCTTGCTGAAACTGACGTTCCCAAACTTCCCAAGGAACAGCCTTCGCTAGCACTTTCTCTCGAAAAGCGTCGTCGCCGTTGGCTTGAATATAATCGTCCATTCCTTTCCCTTCTGCTGTAGTCCACAGACCTGTGGCAATGTATACGGGCACTTTAAACTTAGCTAATTGGTGAGCTAGTTTTCGCTGTGCTTTGATCACATTTTTATTGGTAACAGCATTATCGTCTGCGTCAAAGGTAATAATCCAGCCAAAGTTAGCACGGGCTAGTAATTCCAGGGTCTCGACTAGGTAACGTTTGCCTTGGGGGTCGTTATCTGCTGGTGTTAAGCCTTGTTCTACTCCTGCCAGGGCTACTGTGGGTAAGTTGTGAGAGCAGCCGGCGATCGCCTTAAATAGTCCTTCAGTCAGGTTTAGGCAAGGATGACCGTTAATCTGATAGCAAAGGGGTTTAAGGGCTTCTAAATCGTTCCAGTAGTGCGGATTATGGGGATGACGGGGTAGCATCGCGTCATATTCTTCTTTGGTAGCCGTGCGATACTTGGGGGCTTTTTTCTCTTCGGTGCTTTTCCAGGCTTTGTTGGGGCGGTACTGCCCAAAACCGTTGCTGCCTTCTAGCCAGATGCCAGCTGATTGGGCTGTGTATCCTAAGCGCTGGGTGGCTTCTTTGATGTCCATTGAGCGACAGTTAGCAGCTATCCATTCAGGACACAAACCGCGTTTTGTTACACACTCTTTGTAGTGTCTGTCTGAAAGTCTATTAGCAGTCAGCGTTGCAGTTGTTTGTGTAGTATTCACTTTTCTTACTCCGGATTTTTCAAAATCCGGGTAACTCCTTATTGCAACACGACCGCAGAACTGGTTATGATAGATATGCGATCGCGGTTCCGAAAAAGGCTACTAAACTTTTGGTTCGGAGTTACCCGTGATAAAACTAAAAATGATGGAACCCGCTTAACTTCCCGGTCGAGCGGGTTTCGTCATTGGTGAAAGAGTTTCCCTAATGGGTGTATGGAAATTCCCATAATCAAGCTACATTCTTGACTGTGAAGCCCTTGCTACATTTTTGAATTAACAGCCAACGGTCAGAGTCTTTGTCCAGTGCTGGCTTGAGACGAAAATTAAAAACATCCTCCCACACCTCTACACCGTAAATAGAAGCAAAATTAATCTCAAGCTCTTTAAAACGTGCATAGTCCCGTTCGCTGATAGCGGCCAGCATGGGAAGTATTGCAGTTAATGGTATTTGGGTTGCTGTCTCAGTCATCTGCATATTCCTCAAAAATACAAATAATTGGTAGAGGTTCGTCTTCTGTGTCGATGATTTCGACCAATCGCTTACCTATATTCCTAGCTATTCTTTTACAACGTTCCTCAGATACTGCGGCTGACCATTGCCTAGTCTCTTTGAAAGGGTCAAATTTAGCTTTAGACCGCTTTATACCGTCGCTTGGTTGTTCTTCTTTGGTCAAATTATCTCCTTCTTTTGTTCTACGCGCTCACGGCGTGCGTTTGCTGCCTCAGCCAACATAACTTTTATCTGCTGATTAATTGAACGCTTTTCCTCTTTGGCGAGTGCTTCGATTGTGATGTAAAGCGCTATCTCGTCATCTTCACTGAAATAAACATTTACTCTCTTTTTCTCCATGTGTGAGTTTTAGCTCTTTTGTGCCATCATCACACAATTTATCACGCTACTCCTTGACACGCTCGTGCTATATTGTGCTATATTAGCACGCAGAAGACCGAAAAACAGTCAGAGCTAGACGTAAAACACTGCGGACTCCTCAAGACGAGGTTGTTTAAAACTCTAAAATGTTTACACAATGAACATCCTATAAATACAAGCTGAATTTGCGTTTGCGGCTTATATCTGCGTTCGTGATAAATTTCTGCACCGTGATAAAGACGGTGAGAGTAATAGAGTCATATTTTCTTAGTTTTCTACTGCCGTAGCTGGCAGTAATTAACTAATAGAAAAGCTATGAATCAGAAACGAATTGTATTACCTCAAGACTTGATACCTCTTGCAGATCACATTTGCAAAGAAACGGGCGTTTCAACACATAGTCAGCTATTTGTGCTTTTGCTCAAAAATTACGGTGAGCGCTTTGTTAAAGCAGTAAAGGAGGCTTAAACAATGAATATCAATTTACACAATTTAGAAGCAATCAACAAAGTGCTTCCTGAGAGAGCAATATTCAATCAAAATCAATTACGAAAGTTGAAAACTTGCTCGCGCTGGCTCAGAGAAATTCAAGAGTCCTCGGAATTCAAGCAACTGGAATATTGTCCAGATGTAACGCTCGGCGATGCAATTCAAGCAGTGAACGAACTACTAAATGAACAAAATCACTGTGACTGCGGGAGGGAAACAAGATGATTGATTTGCAACTGGTTGGATGCGTTACTTTGCTTACCCAGTCTAAAACCTATAGCATTGACGGCATTTTATATCGATATCTCTACAGCAACGGCACTATCAAGCACACACAGTATATGTTCCGTCCGCTGCCAAGACAACGAAAAACCGCAGATCTACAACTCAATCGAGATAAGGTATTACGTAAGGTTTACGAAATACCGCTTTTGTACAACCAACATCATGCAACTCAGACAGCTACAGCAATCCAGCAGAGTCTGTTTTAGATTTTAGTAACATTTGCTACCGCACGGAGTCCCCAAAAGCAGCGAGCGCTCGCGTCAACTAGCGCTTAAAAGGGTGCAGAAGCAGGGGTCAAATCAATAATTCAGTGAGTCTGCAATCGGTCAGCGCCTTGTTATTACGTGGTTATAGCCATTGGGTGCAACGCCATCAGAGGCTTCTAAAAGTTATTTTCTAAGGTTATTGACAGTCTCTAATCTCAAGGGCATATCCATAACTCTGAATCAATCTTGGGGGCTAGTCAAATACCTAAGAATCTCCGGACAGTCGGTGGATTTTATACACACTTAAACAAGATTACAGAGGCAACGTGGCAACAAAGAAGTATTTAGCTAAGTATCGTCAGCTCAGACAGATTTATGAGCAGGCGCTAGGTAAGACAATCTCAGATGAAACTTGGTATCGGGTGGTGTCTTTTCTCAAGCAGCATTTTAGCTTCAAGGTTGAATCAGAGAATGCAGCAAGCATAGTTGAGACATTTGCAGGGCTGAAACGGCGCTATGGTGCGTTAAGTCCAACCAGGGAGGGATTTGAGGAGCGTTGGCAAGCATTTAAGCATTTTTATGACTTAGACGGTGGTTACAGAGGCAAGGAAGCACTATCAGCAGTAGCCAACTATCTAAAAATCAATCTTGATGACGTACCATCAAGCACCCGTTACTACTGGTTTAGTCAAGCTGGTCTGTCTTACAACGCTCATAGCACCTACTACAGCAAAGATTTAGCCCTTGTTGCCTTTGTCGCTGCTAAATGGGCAATCAACAAGCGTTCGCAACCAATGAAATCTGCAACCATCGAAGTTTTAACACTAGCTAAATAAGGATTAATCACCATGTCTGACAAATTTACTAATAACGTCCGCGCTCGCTTGTACAAACAGGGCTATCAAGGATTTACCAAAGACGATTACACAAGCGCCGCTATCGCTGTAGAGTGCAATGACCTGAACAATCCCAGCAAAGACCAATTGAGCCAAGCCGTTGAATATCTCAAAACCAAAGCAACCAGCCAATTATCTGTAGCTGATGCACCCATTGAAGAAACATTGCCAATACAAACAGAAGCTGCACAACCTGAGCTTGAATCTCATCAACTTGCAATTGCAGAACCAGAGATTAACGGTATCACTGTAACCAGTGAAGATAAGCATCAAATTATCACAGCCCAATCATCAGCGCTGGGGTTTGAATTAACCGAACAAGAAACATTAAGTATTGCAGAAGATGTTGACGACACATTTACCGACTACAGCCAATTCCTCAGCAATGTAACATCTGCAATTAAAAGCTACGTGGATCATAAATTTGATGCCATCGAGCAATCATTTGAAGCTAACGCCCAAGATTTGAGACAACACGTAAACACTAGAGCGTCTAGATTGAACCAAAAAGTTAACAACTTTTCAGGAGGCATCAAAGCGGATATGGGGAGTATCCGCCAGAACATTAAAAGTACCCAATTCTCAATCCTCGCCAGACTTAACGCGGTTCAATAGCGATGAATTCACGCTGCTTGAGTGTTTAATGATTCGCTATTGCAAGATGAGCTACTTCTCAAGAATAGCTGTTAGTTTGAGTGCTTCTGCTGCTGTAATTTTCTCCTTACATTACTGGCTATATCTGCCAATAAAAGAGCATCAACAATATCAGCAATATCTCCAACGAAAATCAGCTATTGAGCAATATGTAAGGCGAATGGAGTATCACTGCAATCAAATATTTACCCCTCTAAAGGAATATCGCTGTGAAAAATTCAATTCCTCTCAAGAATCAGGTAACTTCCAAATCGCGCCACCTAGAACGCCAGTTAAAAACTAAGTTCAACACATCTACTAACTTAGTAGTTAGAGCGCTGACAGGTGATAAAACAGCCCTCAAACTCATAGGACAAATGGGTAACGATGGCGCAAGAATTAGCGAATTCGCTCCACAAGTTAGAGAGCAGATGCTAGCTGCTATCAAAGGAACTGAGGATTTAAATGTAGTCCTCAGTGACATCTACAAACAGGCTGGTGTCAGCGGCGAGAAGATTGAAAGAGCAGTGCAGTCAGCGATTTTAGCTGACACTCATCTAGCCAATATTCTCGAAGAGATGAAGCTTGATTTCGCTTCATCCCAGGATAAAGAAGCTCTACGTCATCAACAAGCAACAGACCACATCAGATTAAAAACCTGGGTAGATAAGCATATGATGCAGGTTGATGGTGAATATAAGATGTTGCAGACAGAATTACAGACAGATATTAGACAACAAACAATTGACCTGCAACATGATAGAGAACTGGGTAAATATTACCTAGAAATGGGTGATAACGCTCGTGATGATTTCAAGCCGAAAAAGCAATATGCTGGGCGCTCAATCGTACAAAAAATCAAAGAAGCCTTATTAGGCTTTTAATAACTAAACCCGTCAGTAACTTTAGGTGACTGCTGACGGGTTCTGGAAATACTCCGATACAAACATGACATACGATATTGATGATGAGCAAGAAGAAGTAATAAGCGAAATTGCTCCAGATACACCCTTACCAAAAGACTTAATAGAACACCTGTCCTCTCGCAAGCAACACCGCCAAGATATTATCAAGACCACTGAAAAATTAACGAGATTTTTTGTTGGCTGGTCGCTAAATTCAACAGGCTTCTTTATCGCTAAATATCTATTAATAACTGGTGGTGGCGTTAACTTCTGGCTGGCAATTTCGCTCTCGTTTTCTATATGCAGTGTTGGTTCTCTGGCTGGGCTAACAGGCTTGAGAGTTAATTACAACAGTGATGGGCTAGAGGTAGATAATATGCAAAATCTTCTAAAAACTGCTGCTGGCTTAGTCTGTGCAGGTGTAACAACTTGGTTAGCAGTCAAAGACTATCAATATTTTGAGCATTTAACTAAAGAAACAGTCAGCCAGATTAACCAAGACATCCAAACTATTGAAAAACAAAATCCACAATCCGACCCTTGGGTAAGCATTGCTGTCGCCTTGGCTTTATTCATTGGTTCCATTGCAATCATTTTTAAGGGGCGGGAATGAACAATGAAACAGGGTGTTGTCGAGTTAGCCCTGGCTGGTGTGTGTGGTGTAGCTGCAATCATCGGGCTAGCAAGTTCGCAAACACGCCAGCCTTATGATTTGACACAGATTCAGTTCTGCCCAAAGTCAACTAACGGCGTTCAAAGTCAAATAAAGCTGGATAAACGTTTTTGTAACCAGCCGCGTTTTGTCCTGGCTGAAGAATGGCAACGCTATGGGCTGTATGGCAGCATGATTCCTTATAAGGGTGATGCAATTCAATGGGTGCGTGATTTACCAACAGATAACCCTAATCAGTTGTTGGGTGGTGCGGTTACAGTTATGGGGCTATGGGGTATTGTCGGTTGCTTGCTTGTGCGTTCACAACGCCTCAAGCGCAAGGATTATGAATTAGGGGAATTGGAGAAGACTGGCGGCTATGCAATTTGGCAGCAACACAAGCACAAACGTGAAGTTAAGCAGCATTCAACCCAGCTTTATACTGAACGCCTAAAGGATGGACTGTCAGGACTGGACACAGAGGAACGCAAAGCGCTGGGACTGACTGACTCAGAAAACGAACGCGCTAAAGCACGTATCCAGCTTGAGGATTTCATGAAAGCCCGTGCTGTTAATCATTCTGTGATGGATAAGACGATTGCTGAGAATTTAAGGGACAGAGCGAAGGCGGAGCAAGAACGCGGCAAGATTGAGGGGAAGACTAAGGGCGCGATCGCAAACAGCGATCATCATCCTTTGACTGACCAGCGCCTCATCAGTGATTTAATTGAAGCACTTAAGAATCATGAGGACGGCTGGTTGTGGAAGGTTATCGACAATCAAAAGCCTGTTTGGGTGCTAGGAGAAGCAGGAAGTGGTAAATCAACTTTAGCCGCTTCGATTGTGATGCTCAGAGAATATCTGTTTGATATGCCGTTGTATCAGCTCATAGATGCACACGCCGGAGATAATTTAAGAAACGCATGGAAGTATTTAAGCCCTCAGTTAATAGCTAAAACAGAAGAAGAGATTGGACAAGCTTTTGATGATGCTCGCGAGCGTTGGTTAGATAGAATTAATAATCAGCCTGACAAGCAACCGCAACAGTTATTAGTTGATGAATTTACGAACTATTCTGAGTCAGATATCACTAAGGAACCTGCTAAAAAGTTTGTTAAAGCATCTCTGAGTGACCCTAGAAAGGCTGAAGAAAGGTTAGTGTGTATTGCCCATTTTTTTACTAATACTGCTGTTGGTGGCAGTGATGGAACAGCTAAGGGTAGAAGCAGAGGTACTATTCAAATTGACCGCAAAACTGTTGATGGTAAAACACCTTTGAAAGTTGCAATAGTTAACGGGTTAAATAATTCTGATGGCGATGCTGAAGTAGATAAAAAGGTGACAATTCCTAGTTGGTTGACTCCTCTAAGTATTCACAAGCATTTTAACGGTCAACCGATTGATTTTGATGAATCGTGATCAAAACATTTTTTAGCTGTCAAGAACTGGGAGTAGAGCGGGTGGCGACAGCGGAGTGTGGGGGGCGGGCTGCTGAGTTTTGGCCACTCCATGAGTAAATTGTTGCCCGTCCCCCACACCACCCGCTCTAAGCGTTGCGTCTCCCAGTTCGTCGGGGCAAGACGAGGTAGTGAGGTTGAAGTAATTCTGATGTCACAGTTGATGGCGTGGATCTAGCGAGGCTGTCACTAGGGACAACAGTATTAAGAGAACCACGACCCGCAATGAAAATTTTTATTTTGGCGAACAATTATTCTTGTTGAAGTGAAACTCAGGAGGGAATAGCTTGAGGTTTGCCGAACCACCGCAACTAGATGTTGTGAGTATTGCTGTAGCGGCAAGTACTGTTATTAAAGCAAAAATTAATTTAAACTTAGACATGGTAAACTAATCCCTCCTTTAGGGTAACTAAAAGATTATCGATTTATTTCTTGTTCAGAAATTGAGGTTCCTAAATTTGCTCTCGGAACTTTTTAATGAGATATGACATAAGGTTTCACATAAACTATGGATAGTATTTTTGATAGTTCCATTTCAGGTATTAGTGTTATTACATAAAATAAATTCTACTAATTTTAATATAGAAGAATAGCCAAAACTACCTTTCTTTAGCTCTCAAGAATCCTACTATTTTCTCAAAAGGAATTATATCAATCAAATAATATTAAAAAAATGATATAAGAAAATGTTTTTCTTTAAAAGAAAGAATTATACATTTTTTTAGCATTGTTGTATATCAAAAAAATGATAATAATTTTGATATTGTAGAGATTACAATGTTTGTTGTATTTATGCTGAAATTTGTTTGTTGAGTTTCAGAGTTATTTTAGTGGTTAGCTACAATATAGAATTTAAAAAAAAGCAAGAGCCATATAAACTCTGCCTAAACAAGGTTAGAATCAGTATACTTAGCAGTAATTTAGCCGGAGGATTATATACATAAAACAATAAAATATATAAAAAAATAATTATTTAATATAAAATTATGCAATATGATGTAAAGCAAAAGTTTCTTGATGTAGAAATTAACTCTTTAGAAGAAGTTGTACTAACTATTCTCTCTTCAGGCAAATGCTATGGAACAGAAATAATTGAAATTGTAAGTTCTGCTAGTGAGGGAAGAAAACAATTAAATTTTGGAAGCTTATATCCTACGCTTTATAAGCTTAAGATAAGAGGGCTGATAGAAGAAGATTTAGGCGAGACTCATCTACCTGAAAGAGGTGGACATCGACGTAAATACTATAAGATTACTGAGTTAGGTATCCAAGCATTATCTCATATTGAGAATTTTCGCCAAAAGTTACGTTTACGAGAACAAGTTTTTCCTACATCCCTACAATAATTTTTATTCAAGATATTGAAAAAAATCTCAATAGATTTTAATGTAAATATGCTAATTCTCAAGTTTATTGCTCAATTAATTAGTCCTTTATTGGCTGAATCTATAAGAGATGAAGCTTTGGGAGATGTATGGGAAGCTTATTACAAATTAAGAGCGAAAGAAGTCTCTGCAATCTTATGTATTGTTTTAACTATATTTAGATTTATGCTCCTGATTTGGGCTTCCTTACAGATAAAATATCTAGAAAAATGGCATAAAAACATTACTCCAAGTATATCTGAACCTCCTACTATAAAAGTACTTGATTTTCCCATTACTGCTTTAACTTTTGAAGATCAGATCCAAACACTGCGGAAATGGATGATCGCACGCGAAAGTAGAACAGTCTGCATAGCTAATGTCCACATGCTCATGGAGGCTCATGGGAATTCAGAGTTTGCTAATGTCTTAAAAAATGCAGATTTTGTCACTCCAGATGGGATGCCCGTAGTTTGGATGATGCGGCGGATGGGTGCGCCTTCTCAAGATCGTGTAGGCGGGATGGATATCTTACAAGCATTGTGTAGGCTAGCTCAAATACAAAATGTCAGTGTTTTCTTTCTCGGTTCGCAAACAGAAATCCTTGCTAGAATGCGGAAAAGTCTAGAACAAGAATTTCCCAAGCTGAAAATAGCAGCGATGGAACCTTTACCCTTCCGTCCGCTGACGGAAACTGAAGACGCAGATTTGATCAATAAAATCAATAAAAGTGGTGCTGGCCTAGTATTTGTATCTTTAGGATGTCCAAAACAGGAACACTGGATGGCCCAGCATAAAGGTAAAATCCAGGCTGTAATGATTGGAGTTGGTGGAGTTTTCCCCGTTTACGCTGGAATCCATAAGCGCGCACCACGCATAATTAGAGAATTAGGATTTGAGTGGCTTTATCGCTGGATTCAAGAACCACTTCGCCTCTGGAGTCGTTATCTCACCACAATTCCACCTTTTATGTGGCTGGCAACAAAACAGTTACTCTCATCAAGTCGTTTTAATTCGGTATTTTTTCAAGAAACAGGAGAGTGAGGGGTTTAGGTTGTTAAATACGGTACAATCTACACGCTGATGTATAACCCTGACTTTTTACGGGATCTGGAAAACGAAAAGGGGTTAAACTAGCGAGGTTGTTATTAGGGGCAAGCTGATTGTAAAAAGTTTTGTCCCGGTATAGACTGCTGTGTAGACATTGGTGCAGACTACTGAGTGTGAAAATCTGGAACTGGGGCTGCTGCTGGGCAGCGTTGATGCGTTGATATCACGCGCTTGATAGCAACAGCGAACAACTTGACCATTACAAAATATTTGATGTGATGAACCCTATCTACATGATTGTCTAGTCAGGGATTGACATGGTATCCGGTAAGAGTGCAAAGTTGCGATAATGGAGCTTTTGGCAACTGTACTCAGTCCGTGGAAACTATGGATACTGTCACCATCATTGAAGGGGAAATACTCAGGGGAGACAATACGCTTGTGCCGTTGGACTCGGCGACGTTATCCACAGCACCGGATGTGATGGCGCGGTTGTTATTGGGGAAGCGATCGCCTAATACTCAAAGAGCTTATGCTAGGGATTTGCGGGATTTTTTTGATTATGTGGCCCATCAACCGCCTACGCCTTCTGTGGTAGCACAGTTTCTCAAGTTGGAGCAAGTCCAAGCAATTAATATTGTCAGTCAGTATAAAGAAAGCCTGATGAATAAAGGACTGTCGGAGGCGACGGTGAACCGGCGGTTATCGGCAATTAAGTCGCTGGTGCAGGTGGGGAGGGTGTTGGGGGTGTGTAATTTTGTGCTGGATGATGTGGGGGCGGAAAAAGTTAAGGCTTATCGAGATACCAGCGGTGTAGCACCGGAGGCGATCGCTAGCATGATGCAGCTGATTGATACTAGCACTGTCATGGGGAAGCGCGATTATGCCATTATGCGGTTGTTGTGGGACAATGCCCTGCGGCGCAATGAAATCTGCCAGATGAATATCGGCGATTTTAACGCCAGTGGGGGGACGATTTCTATTTTGGGTAAGGGGCGGGGGACGCAAAAGGAAACTATTAAACTCAGTCGCAAAACTATAGCGGCGATTACTGATTGGTTGATTGCTAGCAGGCGGACTAAAGCTAAATTAAATGAACCACTGTTTGTGGCGCTGGTGGAACATTATAAGGGGAAGCGGTTGACTGGGGAATTTATTCGCAAGTTGGTGGATACTTTGGCGCAAGAGGCTGGTATTCCTAAGAAGATGTCGCCGCACCGGATTCGGCATAGTGCGATTACCAAAGCTACAGAGGTGTTTGAGGGTGATTACCAAAAGGTGCAGAAGTTTAGTAGGCACGCGAATATTAATACTGTGCTGAAGTATGACGATAACCGTAAAAAACAGGAGTTTCAAGCTACTATCACTGATACGCTGGCTGACCTGTTTTGAGGCAACTAAGATTTAATTAAAGTTCTTTAAATCAATAATCTAGGGGGTAAATATTGATATTGAGCGTTGTTTAACTGAAGACAGCTAGGGGAGAAATATTTTTATATCTATTTACCGTTAATTTCAGTTTTAATTAATTATTATTGTTTGATGTCAATTTCCCAAGGTTAAAATACCTGATGGCATATCTACGACTAACCTACGATTAGTCAGCCATTGACGACCGAGTAAAACTTCTGGCACTCCATCACCAGCATAAACAGGAATATCAAAAATCTCTCCATCAATTCTGACAAGGCCTGCATAAATATCAAAGTTAGATACACCTCTTGCCATCAACATCGAACGTTCGCCTAAATATTCCCAATCAAACCCTTCCAAGTCCTGCTGATCAATGGCTAACCAATCTGAAAATCCTGTATCTAAAACCACATCAATTGGTAATTCAAATCCATTGGCGGCAATCAATTCGATTTCAAAAATCAACTCCTCCCCATCACCAAACCTTCCTGATATCATATTGTCCCAGCAACTCCAGTATCGTTAATTTTAAAGACGAAAACGGGACAGTTTGGGTGTTTTTGGCGTGACATTTTAATAGCAGTCATCTCATCTTTATCAACAAAATATTCGCGGCTTTCTGGTTCGACTGCCATGTACCAGTTGTAGTGAGTTTTAATTAGTTCGGGTTGGACTCTATCAAAAATGGGCTTACAGCGTTGGTAAAATTCTTCTTGAGAAGTTTTCTTGGCAAGCTTTTTCTCTTCTGCCCACTGGATTTGGGGAAAAATTCTTCCCCTGCGGGTAACGCGGCTGGGTTTGGTTTCGGTCATAGTTGATTCTCACGAATGGGTGATATCTATATTTATATTAGGGGCAGATACAGCCTGGCTGACACAGGGGCAGAATAAACTGTTTAGTTTAAATACTGAACATCAGTAGCTTTTTTTGAAGAACTTACAGCTTTTAAATTTGCACAAAATAAAGCCACTGCAATATATGCTATAACGGACAGAAAATTTTCGACTTGCTGACAAGCTAACTTGTTGACTGGTTAGGAAGCTAACTTGCTATATTTATAGCTTGCCAGTAAGCTCGTAAGCAACATGGTTGGCTGTTCATTCAATGATCATCGCGATAGCAAATCAAAAAGGAGGTGTAGCTAAAACCACCTCCACCATCTGTTTAGGAGGAATCCTGGCTTGTTCGGGTACTGTCCTCGCAATTGACCTTGACCCTCAAGGGAACCTCACTACGGGTTTAGGGGTAGAAGTGGCTGACGAGCAGATTAGCTGCTATGACGTAATTACAGAACAAGCAGAAGTCATTGATGCTGTAGTTGCGACTAAATCCGGACTTAGCCTATTACCTGCCGACATTAATCTTGCGAAAGGAGAAACCGAAATTCTTATGAAGGTGGGTAACTTTTACATCCTCAAAGAGAAACTGGCCCCCATACTTAAGCAATACCAGCACATCTTGATTGATTGCCCACCTTCTTTGGGACTGTTAACGGTTAATGCCTTAGCAGCTGCGGATGTAGTCTTGATTCCAGTGCAGTGTCAATTTTTTGCACTCAAAGGACTGGCTGCACTGCTGGAAACATTAGCCAGCGTGCAAAAACGCCTCAATCCTCAACTAAGAATATTGGGGGTACTGCCGACAATGGCTGAAAACACGGTGATGACTCAAGATGTCTTGGACTCTCTCAAGAAACGACTGCAAGACATACGCATTTTTGAACCCGTTCCCAAGTCCATCAAGTTTTCCGAGTCCAACTTAGCCGGCGAACCTATACATATATATACCAACGACAAAAAACTAGTGCAGCCCTATGGGGCGATAGCCAATTTGATTGCTGAAATGTAAAGGCATAAAAAAACCTATGGCAAAGCGACGTGTCCGATTAAATGACGAAAATGACCCGCTATCCTCAACGGATAAAGTCTTGGCTGGATTTGAGCAAGTTAGCAAGTCAACAAGTCAACCAGATAAAAAGTCAACAAGTCAGGAAGATAGCAATTCAACCATTCAGGAAGCTGACAAGCCAACAAGCCAGGAAGATGACTTGTCAACAAGTAAACAAGATAAAGCACAGCCGTTGACCCCTACTTCTCAAACCAACAATCGTCGGAAGAAGTCAACAAGTCAGCAAGACAGCAATTTGACAAGTCAGGAAGCTGACAAGTCAACAAGTCAGGAAGATGACTTGTCAACAAGTGAACAAGATAAAGCACAGCCGTTGACCTCTACTTCTCAAACTAACAATCGTCGGAAGAAATCAACAAGTCAGGAAGATAGCAATTCAACCATTCAGGAAGCTGACAAGCCAACAAGTCAGGAAGCTGACAAGCCAACAAGCGAACAAGATAAAGCCGATGACAACAATCTCAAGGAGAAGTTAACAAGTCAGCAAGCTGTCCATATAGCAAGTCCACAAGACAACAATTCAGCCAGCCAACAAGCTAACAAGTCAACAAGTCAACAATCCAAATCTGAAAAAACAATCTGTCGTAAATCTACATTCCAAATCAACTCACAGGTGCTGGATCGGCTAGACAAGCTGCACCTAACACTCCAGTTGGAACTAGGAAAAACTAATGCCCCTTATAAGGAAGTAATTGTAGAGGAAGCCTTAGTGCGATTATTAGAAGAAATCAACTCTGACCCTGGGGCGTTGATAGAAGCGTTGGTGGAAAGGCAGAAAAGCCGGGACAAAATTTAATAGATAGTTTGCGATCGCCCAAACTAATCATTATTCAAATTGTATCCCTGCGTCCTTCTTTTGCTGAGAATTACGCAGTAAATGACTCCTTCGCTTACCACTCCTGCTATAAAAATACCCGTATTCGTAGCGATCAATAAATTGGCATTAGCAGAGTCGGGCAGAAGGCACGTTACAATCCACAGAAATATAGCCAGAGTACTAAATTGTTAAAATTTAATGACAAAGAAGTAGCAAATCATAAATTCGCTACAGCATCTTTGTGCTAAAAAAGATTTAGTCCCACTCCCAGAATCTATAGGAGAGGACACACAGGAGGTGATTTAGTTATGGAGGTTTACTTAGCTCTGTTGTTAATGTCCCATCTGCTAGTGCTAGCAATAGTACTTTTAGCCAAGTAGTCAATTGTCCAATTTAGCCATTTTTGTTTTGCCTCTAGGTTGCGAGCCTTTGGGGCATTTTTTATTTTTCACCTCTAGTATCTAATAAGATAAATTTGGGGTACTACCCATAATCAAGTTTAGGGTAGTAAATTTAAGAGCTATAAATTGTAGTGCAAAAGCCTTTAAATATAATGTTTTCAAATATTAAGCTAGAATTAATGTACCCCAAACCCAAACTTTGTAAAAGAGTCTTTTCCAGAAAACTACCCCAAACATAAATCTTGTTACAAGGTCATCGATATAAGTAAATGCCGCGAACTACTTACGGGACTCAACCTAAAAAGCGAGTTAAGCGTCTATTAGAGGCGTTGCTTTGTTTTGCAGATGGGGAATTTGGGGAAGATAAATTTAATATTGAGTACCACTGGAAAGAACAAGACAGTGCTAACCCCAAGCTGACTATGAAAACAACTCTGGTGACTTTGGAGTTGTTGACGCTAAAAGACAAAGATCCAGGTAAGTTAACTAAAACGCAAATTCGAGAAGCGCTGAACTTACTCAAGGATTTTGTCAAAATTCTCGAAGATAACCGGATTCATACCAAGGGTGTTGATGAGTGGCACTTTAGTTTAAAGCTATGGTCAAGGGATAGGGAAGAGAACCTGAAACAGTTTGATAAGGTATGGGAAAGTAACAGACCAAAGAAATCTCAACAACTAGAAGCTCATTTCACCAAAGATAGGAGTGCTACTGTTGTACCCCAAACTAAACTGGCGATATTTCAAGCGCCACCGCTACCTGCACACTTTGTTGAACGCCCAGAATACAGCGATGATTTAAAGACTCGTCTCCTCACAGAGGATAATCGCACTTTGGTAATTACGGCGATTTACGGTTTGGGTTCTGTAGGTAAATCGACCTTAGCCGCAGCTTTAGCAGTAGATGCAGAAGTCCAAACTCGGTTTTGTGATGGGATTTTGTGGGCTACATTAGGTCAACAGCCTGATGTGCTGTCTTTACTAAATGGTTGGGTGCAAGCATTAGGAGACTATAGCTTTAAACCTACCAGTGTAGAAGCAACTACTAATCATTTACGGACGCTGCTTTATGACAAAGCTGTGTTGCTGGTGGTGGATGATGCTTGGAATACGCAAGATGCACAAGCGTTTAATGTGGGTGGGGTGCGGTGTCAGGTTTTAGTAACAACTCGTGAAGGGGCAATTGCTGATGCTTTAGCAGCCAGCACCTACAGCCTGGATATCATGAAACCAAGTCAGGCTATGGCATTGCTGACGAAGAAATTAAGACGCGAAATTACAGGTGCAGAACGTCACTCAGCAGAAAATTTAGCCAAAGGTGTTGGTTATCTCCCCCTAGCCTTGGAACTTGCAGCCACCGAAGTTGCTAGTGGTACGACTTGGGATGAACTATTGGCGGATATTCGGCAAGAAGTAGCCATATTAAGAAGTTTTGACAGACCGGAAGCCCAAGAAATTACCGATGAAGCGAGTTTAAAACGCTTGAGTTTAACAGCATCATTAAATTTGAGTGTCAAGCGAATGCCACCAGAAAAGCAGCAGCATTTTGCTTGGTTGGGGGTGTTGCCGGAGGATGTCAATATTAATAAGATGATGGCGGCGACGCTGTGGGCAATGGATGAGCGTGATGCTGCCAAGATATTGCAATATTTACGGAATAAGGCATTGTTATTAACAGGAGTACCCCTTGCTGATGGTACGCCTAGCTATCGCTTACATGACTTATTCCATGATTTAGCCTGTAATTTGTTAACTGCTGCGCCACAGCCAAGGCGGATAGGAGATTTGCCAGGGTTAGGTTTAAATCTTACTGATGCTCACGCTGCTTTGTTGGAGAAATATCGGCAGAAAACCCAAAATAATTTATGGCATACCTTGCCTAATGATGGTTACATTCATCAGCGTTTAGTTTGGCATTTTGAAAAGGCTGGACAGATAGAGGCAATTCATAAACTACTGCAAGAGGAGTCTTTACAAGGAGGTAATGGCTGGTATGAAGTTCGAGAAAAATTAGGACAAACTGCTGGTTATTTAGCTGATATTTCCAAAGCTTGGGAATTAGCAGAAACATCTTGGGCTGAAGCAACACTACCTAAAGTTGTTGGTTTACAATGCCGTTATGCTCTAATTACAGCTTCATTAAATAGCTTGGCTGCCAATCTATCAGAAGATTTATTGATTGTACTTGTTAAAAATAAAGTATGGATACCTGAACAAGGATTAGCTTATGCTGATTTAATTCCAAACCCACAAAAGAAGGTTATTGTACTTATAAAGATAGTAAATTATTTACCAATAAGCCTAAAAGCACAAGCGTGGCAACAAGCTTTTACTGCTGTTAAGACTATTAACGATGAAAAAGATCGCATCGATATTTTAACTGTTTTAGTAGACAAATTGTCACCAGAATTAATGTCTCAAGCACTGGAGATTGCTCGTTCCATTTCAGATGAACAATATCGCACTAAAGCTTTGAGTGTTTTAGTAGACAAATTGTCACCAGAATTAATGTCTCAAGCACTGGAGATTGCTCGTTCCATTTCAGATGAACAATATCGCACTAAAGCTTTGAGTGTTTTAATAGACAAATTGTCACCAGAATTAATGTCTCAAGCACTGGAGATTGCTCGTTCCATTTCAGATGAACAATATCGCACTAAAGCTTTGAGTGTTTTAGTAGACAAATTGTCACCAGAATTAATGTCTCAAGCACTGGAGATTGCTCGTTCCATTTCAGATGAACAATATCGTACTAAAGCTTTGAGTGTTTTAGTAGACAAATTGTCACCAGAATTAATGTCTCAAGCACTGGAGATTGCTCGTTCCATTTCAGATGAACAATATCGCACTAAAGCTTTGAGTGCTTTAGTAGACAAATTACCAGAAGCATTAATACCCCAAGCATTAATGACAGCTCGCTCCATTATAAATAAAGAATATCGCGTTTCTGCCCTAAGTACCTTAGCTGACAGGTTGCCAGACGCGTTACAGCAAGCGTTAGCAATGGCATATTCCATTTCAGATGAAGAGTATCGTATCAATACTTTAAGTGCATTGGCTGACAAGTTACCAGAGGTGCTGCCAGAAGTACTGGCGGCTGTGAGGTCAATTCAGTCTGAGCAATATCGTGCTTCTGCCTTGAGTGCCTTAGTAGAGAAACTACCAAGAGAGGTCTTGCCAGAAGCACTGGCGGCTGTGAGGTCAATTCAGTCTGAGCAATATCGTGCTTCTGCCTTGAGTGCCTTAGTAGAGAAACTACCGCCTGAGTTATTACCAGACGCTCTCACTGCTGCTAAAACAATTCAATCCGGGTGGTTTCTTGCTCCTGTCCTGAATACCTTGGCTGACAAATTGCCAGAGGCACTGCCGGAGATGCTAGCGACGGCTGCTCGCTCAATTGTAGATGAAAGTTTTCGTGCTTCTACCTTAAGTGATTTAGCTAATAAGCTGCCAGAGGCGTTAATACCGGAAGCACTAGCAGCGGCTCGCTCCATCAAAGATGAGAGTTCTCGTGTTGCGGCTTTGAATGCTTTAGTTAGCAAACTACCAGAGATATTAATACCAAAAGCATTGATGACGGCTCGCTCTATTATAAAAGAGGAGTATCGTGCCTCTGCTTTAAGCGCTTTAGCTAATAAGCTGCCAGAGGCGTTAATACCGGAAGCACTAGCAGCAGTTCGCTCCATCGCAGATGAGAGTTCTCGTGCTTCTGCTTTGAGCGCTTTAGCTAATAAGCTGCCAGAGGCGTTAATACCGGAAGCACTAGTAGCGGCTCGCTCTATCAAAGATGAGAGTTCTCGTGTTTCTGCTTTGAATGCTTTAGTTGGCAAACTACCAGAGATATTAATACCAGAAGTATTGATGACGGCTCGCTCTATTGTAAATGAGGAGTATCGTGCTTCTGCTTTAAGCGCTTTAGCTAATAAGCTGCCAGAAACGTTAATGCCGGAAGCACTAGCAGCAGTTCGCTCCATCGCAGATGAGAGTTCTCGTGTTTCTGCTTTGAATGCTTTAGTTGGCAAACTACCAGAGATATTAATACCAGAAGCATTGATAACGGCTCGCTCTATTGTAAATGAGGAGTATCGTGCTTCTGCCTTGAGAGCCTTAGCTAATAAGCTGCCAAAGGCGTTAATGCCGGAAGCACTAGCAGCAGTTCGCTCCATCACAGATGAGAGTTCTCTTGTTCCTGCCTTAAGTGCTTTAACCGACAAACAGCCAATGGCATTGTCGGAAGTGCTAGCAGCGGCTCGCTCCATCGCAGATGAGAGTTCTCGTGCTTCTGTCTTGAAAGCCTTAGCCGACAAACTACCAGAAGCGTTGATGCCCGAAGCATTAGCAGCAGCTCGCTCCATCAGAGATGAGAGTTCTCGTGCTTCTGTCTTGAAAGCCTTAGCCGACAAACTACCAGAAGCGTTAATGCCTGAAGCATTAGCAACGGCTCGCTCCATCAAAGATGAAAGTTCTCGTGCTTCTGCCTTGAAAGCCTTAGCCGACAAACTACCAGAAGCGTTAATGCCCGAAGCATTAGCAGCGGCTCGCTCCATCAAAGATGAAAGTTCTTACGCTTCTGCCCTAAAGGCTTTGGCTTACCCTTTGTCAAAAATGTCAACAACTCAACTTTTCCCTCTTTGGCAACAAACACTTCATGAGCTATCTCTCCGTACTCGCCAGGAGTTGTTACAAGGTATAGAGAAGCTAGTACCGATTATCTTTGCTTTAGGTGGTCGCACTACAGTAGCAGAGGTTGTCTGTTCCATCAACGCCATAGCACGATGGTGGCATTGAAGTAAGGCATTGCAGACGTAGAAGCAGTTTTATGCTTGACATGGGTCTATAAACTTACAAAGGTATTTACAAGGATTTCTTAAAAAAGTCAAATACAAGGTAAACCAATGGCATTTGAATGGCATCCTAATGGCAGAGATAAGGATTTGGGGAAAAAGTAACGAAGCTGCTATGGGCCACCAGTTCGCAAAAATTTTGCGGGAAGTTTTTTGGATCAAAAACTAAATTTGAAATGCAACCTTGAAATAACACTACAAAAAACTATTGGGCATGGAGCCGATATGCCATCTTAACCCCGCCTCTTACTGCGTTGAAAGTTTTACATCAACGTAGCGCCATTCTGGAAATACCCAATTAACTGGGTTCGTCTCCTTTTGCGCCTGACTGTATACTTTCTCCAACTTTGCCGCAGCTACAGTATCTCCCCGCTTTTGGTACAAATATGTGGCTGTTTTTAAATGCTTCAACCCATTCTGCTTAAGTGTAGTTCCTACAGGCTGATTCCGAGCCTGATAGTACCAACCAAATAATTGCAGTTTAGCCAAGAGAAAATGTGCTTTGGCTGAATTGGGATTAACTTTTAGTATCTGCTGATAAATAGAGATCGCTTCATTATTGGAACTGATATCAGCAAGTCTTAGCAAATCAATTTCTGCGCTGGCTCTTACTGCTGGTGAGGCTTGGTGTTTGCTATCAGTTTGTGACAATAAATTTTGGATTTTGGCTTGACGGGAATTAAAGTAATTTTTGGGCAGTTCAGTTACCCAACCGACCAATAAACCCAGAATACAAGCTTTGGCTAACAGGGCACGAGAAATAAACATAGTTTGCATCCTCCCAGTTATCAAATTGCTGCGTCTACGAATCTCGAAGCTTTCAAAGGATAAGCTGTTGGAGTGACTTTGACTTTTGCAGGTTTTGTCCCATCAGCAATTAAGAGATATCCTTCTAAGGGTGGCAGTCCTTGCAGTTCACTGGGTAAGACAGCGCTCGTTTCTCTTATGTGTTGGTTAACAGAGCGGGTTTCACTAAACCAACTGTTACCGCTTCTACCTTCAGTAGTTTCTAGGCGTTCCTGGGAACCAATTAATCTGGAGCATAATTCCGCAGTGCTATAGTCGCGGCAATTGAGGATGAGTTTGGTACAGCAACCTTGGAGAATGGTTTGCATTCCGTACTCGCCGTAAATATTGGCGATTTGACCTGTCAGCTGAGTACCGAGCATTCCAATACCAGAGAATTTTCGTCCTTCTGCTAGCAAGCGTTCTAAGCCGACGAGTTTACCCAGGGCTGAGAGTTCGTCAATGCAAATCACGGTTTTGATGTGGTGGTTTTCATTGCTCAACAGTCCCCTGAGCATTAATGAAAATGCCATTGTGTACAGGGGTTTAAACAGTTCGGCTTCGTTTTCAAAGATGGGCAGGAATATCCATCGATTATCATCTTCTTTGCCCCAGCGACTCCAAGAAAAGTCTGCTGTGGTTTGATGATCAGCAAGGACTTTGTAAAATCGCAGATAGTTAATGGCTGAACTTTTAATGCCGGCGGCGGTGTTTTCTGCTTCTAAATATGTGGCGCTGAGTGTGCCAGTGAGCAGGTTTTTTAATTCTTGTATGGGTTTAAGTGCTATCATCTGCCAAACTTCGGCGTTGGTAGATGTTTTGGCGTATAAGTCAGACAATAGCCCTTTGGCAGCTTCATTCCAAAATGGGTCTTTGCCTTCTGGACTAGGAGGAATTAAGCCGGCGGCAATGGTTTCAAATTCCATGCCTTCACTGCGGTGGCTCCAATGAATTGTTCTGCTGTCTCTGGGGTTGTAGATTAATGTATTGTCATCACCGAATTTTTCTAGAATTTCGCCGGAGCGGTCTAAGCAGATAACGCGGTAATCTGGGCGAGAACGCATAGTTGAAAGCATTTTCAAAATGGCTTGGGTCTTGCCGGAGCCAGGGGAACCCAAGAACATAAATGATAATGGTGCTAAATCATCGGGTAGTTGAATATCTGCGATTTCTAGTCTTGGTAGTGTCTGCGGTGATGTTTGCTGTTTCTTGATCAGCGATTGTTCTTTGTGCCGCAGTTGTTTCTGTAGTTGCTGTGGTGTTTGCAGTTGAGAACCGCGCACAACTCCGGTTACTAATCTTTCTGGAATGACGGCTATGACAAAGCCCAAAATTAGGTTGTAGCTCCAAAAGTTCTGCCACCCGGCAATGGGTGTGAGGAGTAATTCGATGACAGTAATTGCTAGACCAATTTTCAATGCTAGTTCTTTGCTGGTGGCTCCGGACAATATATAAATGCCACACAGCATCATCGGGAAAACTGGCCCGGTGAATTTGGCTGTGCCGTAAGCTATGGCACCAAAGAAAAATGCAATGCCCAAGCCAATCATGGCTGATGGGTCGGGCTGGTGATTTTGATGAAACATTGGCTGTTACCGATTTAAATCAAAATTAGTTTGTTTGCACTGTTTCGGTGATGCAGTCCCTGGTGGTTGTAAAC
>NZ_CP063797.1 GCF_025860405.1 Tolypothrix sp. PCC 7712
AAATCAGCGTCACAGGTGAAGCGAACTGCTTCTAAAACTCTGCTTTCTATACTCGAAGTAGGAGAATCATCTTCTAACAATTTTACTAAGTTATCAATAAAATCTTTATAAGATTCAAATGGATTTTTTAAAGGAACAAAATTAAGAGTAAGTTGCGAATTAAAGGTTTTTTTAGAGTTAGTAGAAATCGTTCGCTTTTGAGAATTTTCATATACCCAACCAGGGCTTGACTTGGCAATAACGATTCTGCCATAGTCTTGTCCATATCGGCCTGGTAGTTGGTTAGAAGGCGCGTGATTTCGTATATAAGTTAATAAACTATCAACAGTTACTTCTCCTGTGTCTTGTTCAATTGCTCCTCCTTGTAAACCCTGAAGTAAGTAGTGAGTGAAAATACTATTTTTAAATTCTTTACTTTCATAAGAAGGGAGATCTGGCGGAGATGAAACTATTGCAACTCGGCCTGTCTCTTTGGAGAAAAATCCTTTATCTACCAATTTTTCATCAGTCTGTATTTTGCTTACTCCAATATTTATTTCTTTAGTAAGCGGAGGTATAAATGCTCCACTATGACAGCTATCTAGTATAAAAAGAACGCACTTTGCAGGAGAACTTGAAAAAACATCTTCATATAGTTCATCCATTCTTAACCCTAATCTTCTATTTTTTGTAAGTAGATTCGCAATATCTACGTCATAAGTTCCCAAATAAGCTTTTCGATTTTGTTCTCCCAGAATAAAGCCATGTCCCGAAAAATAAACTAAAACAGTATCTTTATTAGTTGTTTTTATTACAATTTCTTTATAAAGTACTTCATGTATGTTGTCTGTAGTTGCATTTTCACCTAGTAATAAAGTTACATTTTGTGGTAAAAAAATACCAGTATCTGCATTTGTTAAAACCTCGTATAAATCTTGGCAGTCTTTTTCTGCATACTTAAGATTTCGTAAGTGTTGAGAATCTTTATAAGTATTAATTCCTATTAAAACAGCATAGTTAGTTCCATTGGTATTCACTTTTTATTAACCTCATGTATAAATAATGTACTGTTAGAACAAAATTAACATGCTTATTTATGACTCATATCGTCGAAAGCTAATACTCAGGGTTTTCTTAAAGAAATCATGCAAATTCTGCTAATTGTTGGGCTTCAAGCATTTGAGTTTCTAAAGGCGGTTGCAATACCCAAGGCTTCTAGCAATGACATTACGGGCCTACCTACAATCGTTCAGAATGATACATCACTACCCGTAATAGTGGAGAAGGATACAGTAATCGTACCAGCCCAGAAGGAAGGCTTTAAGAGAGTATTTCTTGGAGAGGATTGTTGGTATGCAATCCTCATTTCTGGAGAAATGCTTGCTGACAGCAATTCTCATTATGATAATTGCTGCCTTTTCCCGCACCTGGGTTATTCAAACTAAGCATTTTTACTCATAAAATGTAGTTCATGAATTTCTATGTATATTAAATATATTTATTTAATGAAATAGGAAAACTTTTATCCTTCAGCCATTATTTTTTTAGCCTCTTCTAGTATTTCTTCATCAGAAAAGTCAGTTTTGTTTATCCCTTGATTCCGGCTTTCCTGTATCAACTTTTGTTGTGCTTCTTGCAGTGGATAGATGGTGGTTTGACTTATTCCCGAAACAAAACCTAGTCCTTCAAATTTGTCAGTAAATACAGCAACTGACTGATGATGTTCAGGAAAACGAACAAAAAAGTTTTCATCTGTTGAGTTTTGATGAACTTCTATTAACCGTATATTTTCAGTATCTGCTACTTTTTTAGCTCCAGATTCTAGTCCAGACGTAGTTACAATAATTCCACATTTGGCTCTTACATCTTTAATAATGTAAGCAAATGCAGCTATAATATTTTGATCTATTCTAGCTTGATTTTTGTAATGCTTACATTCTATTAATATCAGATCATTTTCATCATATCCATAAGCATCTACCTCCCACTCTGTTCCAGAATTACCCGAAAATTTTTCTTTTGATTGAATTTTGATATTTGGTAAATTAAACTGTTCTTCTAAATATTTTTTAACTATTTTATCATTAAGAATAGCTCTCGTATATTCTTCATATTTTTTCCAGTCAGTTTGGTTTTCTAACATAAAAATTACTGAGATACACTATAAATATTCATTCTAGTAGCCAAAAGTTTAAACATATAAATGCAATCGTCCAACTCTGTGTTTAAACCCTTGGCAGGTGCAAAGCGCTACTATCTCCGGGTCGAATGTGAATGTAACCTGATGTTGTAGCAATATCAGCGTGTCCCATTGTTTGCTGAATCAACGGCACAGGCGTTCCCCTTTCTGCGTTGTGGGTAGCGTGGCTGTGCCTCAACCAGTGACAGCTAACTTTGTCTGTTAGTCCTGCTCTTTCGGCCGCATCCTTAATAATGGGGTCAACATTTTGACGTTGCAGTGGCTTGATGCCTTTACCCTTGCGGCTTTTAAAAACATAGGAATCTTTTGGCTCATCTCCCCTGTAATCCATCAACTCCTGCCACAGATATTCTGGCAGTAAAACATGACGAGACTTGTTACCTTTTCCCACAACAGTAATTTGCCCCGTAAGATCGCGAACAGTAAAATCTCTCCACCTCAGCCCTACCAACTCCGACACCCTCAAACCTGCCACATATAGCAATTTCAATATCAACAAGTCCCTAATTTGTTGAGCTTGATAACGATACTTGGCCCGTTCTGTCAGCCGAATCATTAGCGCGATATCAGTAAGAGTCAGAACTTTCTCATGCAATCGCTGGTCAATTTTCTTTAACTTGATAGCAGCGCCGGGGTTTTGCTTGATGTAACCAGTCTTGTAAGCAAACGACAACAAACTTTTGACTGCTGCCATGTAAGTTGTAATCGTAGGCGCTGCCAATCCCCGATTATGCAAATACTCAGAAAATTCCACCAGATCCTCAAAAGTTGTGTGGCAGATCGCCTTGGACACCCCTGCCAAAAATGCGGTGAACTGCGCCGCATACCGCAAATAACATTTTTGGGTAGAAACTGGCTTATCGTGCAACCACAGTTGAATTAACCGCCGTTGAGCGTTAACGGGCGCTAATTTCGATAATTGCTTGCCTCTGGGCTTGACTGCTACTACTGGTGTCATAGTTAATCGAAAACTCAAACAGACAAAACGCCAATTTTGTCTGTTTCATACTCATACACCTGCTCCGCTACACCAGAACGTTTTTGCCGCAATTCTTTACCAAAATCCTCAATTTCTGTCATCAAGTCAGGTTTATGGTCTTGCTTACCGTGTATTCACCCGGAGCTAATGTACGATGCAAGCCTTTCACGGCTAATGACATAGAATACAGCGTATGGATACAATCGTGTACTAGATACTTTCTGACAGTGAGGTGGTAGTAAAAATGGACTTTTCCACATCAGCAGTTTTGCGGTCAATTTGAATAGTGCCTCTAGCTCTACCAATGGCTGTTCCATCACTGCCACCTACAGCTTCCCCATAGGCAGTAGTTAGAGTACAACAGATGTATTCAAGTGTCTTGCTGTCAATCACCGAAGTATGGCTGATCCGTTTACCATCCGTATATTTGTCCCAAATGGCGATCCTGAAGGTGTCAGAATTATTGACCGAATGAATTGGACGGGGCTGGGGATAGCCTTCCCACGGGATAAATGGCTCGAAACAAAAAGCCGAAGTGAATTCGACCGAACCGGGGTTTATATTCTGGTTGGCTATGAAGGCAAGGAAGATGATGAGCTTCCGAAGCTTTACATAGGGCAATCCGATGGCGTTAGAAATCGTATCGACTCCCATTATCAGAATAAGGATTTTTGGAACTGGGGCATTGTCTTCGTTTCAGCAAACAATGGTCTGAATCGGGCCCATGTCACATGGTTGGAGTATGCTCTTATCCAAAGGGCATTCCAGACAAAACGTAGTCAGCTTGACAATGGCAATATGCCACAGGAGCCAGCCCTTTCAGAATCCGAGAAAGCTGATACTCAGGGGTTTCTTAAAGAAATCATGCAAATTCTGCCAATTGTTGGGCTTCAAGCATTTGAGTTTCCAAAGGCGGTTGCAATACCCAAGGCTTCTAGCAATGACATTATGGGCCTACCTACAATCGTTCAGAACGATACACCACTACCCGTAATAGTGGAGAAGGATACAGTAATCGTACCAGCCCAGAAGGAAGGCTTTGAGAGAGTATTTCTTGGAGAGGATTGTTGGTATGCAATCCGCATTTCTGGAGGAATGCTGCAAAAAATCAAATACATAGCGGGGTATCAAACTGCGCCAGTGTCTGCCATCACCCACTATGCACCGATTGACCGGATTGAACCTTACGGGGAAGAAGGCAAGTATAAGCTAATTTTTTCAGAGAAGGCTAAACCAATAGGCCAAATTCCTTTTGGTAATGCACCAAAAGGCGCGATGCAAGGGATAAGATATACAAGTTTTACAAGTCTTCAATCCGCTAAGAAGTTAGCTGATCTATTGTGAACAGAACAGGATCACTAAAGCTTTCCAATTGCTCTTACTTTAAGGAGGCTTATCTCCAAACTATCTTATTAATAACAGTCCGTTTTTTACATCCTATGCAACGATACCTGTTATCATTTTGTAGCTTCAAATTTGCACTACCGCAATGAGGACAGTGTGGTTTTGTACCATTCTGGCAGCTACCCCCTATAGTCGAAAATGGTGGCAACCCTGCCATTGTGCCAGTGCTTGCTGCATCTAGGTTTAAGGCATTGCTTACCATCCCGTTACCAGTCGTGCCAGAGGTTTTGGCAAGTCTTGCCAGTCGCTTTGTCTCTTCTATTTCTTGATAGTTAAAAGCCACGTTATCAAGATTAGGTAAAAAGTAGAGCTTAGGAGAACGCCCATCGACTACTAAAGCTACCCTCAACAATCTGGCATCATCCGTTACTAGCTCGTTTTTATGCTCAATGTATTCTTCAATTGCGTCTAGATTGCGAGTGAGTTTAGCCAAATTAGACTCACTATTTTTTCCCTTGCCGTAGGTATTCAAGTAGTGCCTAATCTTAGGAATGCCAATGATAATTTCAGTAAATAAACTCCGGTCATCGTTAGTAAATCCTGGGATTTGTTTAGTCATTACTGATTGACCGCTAACAATCCAGCCTATATTGTTGTGTCCAAACTGTTTTAAAATCTTCTTTAAGTTCTCGCCTGCTTTGTATGGTTCACTGCAAGAATTGAGAGTGTTATCCAATTCATCCCATACCCAAATTTGAAAGTAATTAGCCGCGAAACTAGGATTTTGAACGCGATATTTACCATCTTCTAGGCAATCTTCAAATGATTTAATTGCGGCCGTGGTGTCGCCATATTTTAGGAAGATATCAAGCGGATAACTGGAATCTTTAAGAGAACCAACAGCACCAGGATAGCTAACAGTAACCAATGTGTTTGGTACTTTTTCACCCTTGCCAGTGTTGCCTCTAGTGCATCCAACTTTGAGAATTTCGCTAATCATTACCGCAGTAGTTGGAGTTTTACCCACACCTGGATCTGCTATCAGGCGATATCGAATTGGGTGTGAGGTGATGTAGCTGATGAATTGGTTAGGACTGCCAACCATGAGCTTAATTTCATCATCCTTAACCGCTGGAGATTGCCGAAAACTCACGACGATGCAATCAGTGATTTCTAATTTCCGAACGCTGGTAATTTTAAACAGTCTCAGTTTCTTAGCCAGTGCTTCTGAATGCTTGCTGATGGAGGAGGCGATCGCCTGTGGTGACACTGAGCGGGAGTAGCCATAACCAATATCTACAGCACCGTCAGGCTTGACTTGGAAACCTTTAACAGACAAGGGTAACTGTAAATCCTGCCAGATGGTACGCGCCAATTCATTAGCTATTCGCCCATTGATATCAAAACCGAAATCACCATAAGTCGGCTCGACTAAATCCCCCGCGGCTTCTTGCTGCAATCGAGCTACTTTCTCGTTGAGTAATTCGATTTGCTCAAGATACCCTAATCGCTCTAGGTCGATGGCCTGGTTAATTTCATCTAAATTGCTGTTGTAAGCAATTGCCAA
Source organism: Tolypothrix sp. PCC 7712 (assembly GCF_025860405.1). Lineage (GTDB taxonomy): Bacteria > Cyanobacteriota > Cyanobacteriia > Cyanobacteriales > Nostocaceae > Aulosira > Aulosira diplosiphon. Next base: position 6,070 of record NZ_CP063797.1, read on the forward strand.
ACCTCTGATAATCTCGCGCTTGCTGTTGTGACCGTGAGCGACTTTCTCACCCCAGGATTGCAGCTGGCGAAACAGTGCCATAGCTTCTTGGGTAATCTGGTCATGTTCATCAAAAATCTTTTGAATCTCTGTAGACTTAGCAGCTTTGAATTTTTTATCTGACTCGGCATTCACCATTGAGTAAAAATTCAATTCCCAATGCTCAACCTCTGTTGCCAGGTAAGCAATTTGCTCTTTGTCCTTGCTGGCTTGTGCCTCTAGTGCCTCAATGTTGCCTTGCAGTTGGGCAATTAATTTAAGAGCGCGATCGCAATTACCTTCAGATGTCAGCAAGTTCTGTTTAGTTTCCTCAAGTTGGTATAACAATTGTTGCTGAATCTTCTCTGATGAGCGCTTATATGCCTCTAATTCCCGTGTGAGATTGGTTAGCCTGGCTTTGCTATCTTCTAATTGCTGATTGGCTTGATCAAGGCTTACGGTGACATCATTGGCCCGTCGTTCGCTTTCGTTAACTTTGCTTTGAGCGCGAGTATCTACGATGAAATGAGTTAAAGCTATAGCAGGCAATGCCGCACCGCCAGCAATGCTCAGGGTTTTGGCGAGTGAATCTCTGAAGCCTCCAGATGCTATTGCGATTCCCGCAAGCAGCCCAAAACTGCCAGTTCCTAAAGCAATTTGACATTTTGGTGATAGTTGCATATTTTTAAGCCACGTAGAGTTGTCTGATTGGGTATCTCTTTTGACCATGCAGATACCCAATTACTTACTTATTTGGGTAAATACTCACCCAGTTGTTGTTTAAAAGCGTTCAGTTTTCCTTGTGCTTCAAGAGTTTTAGCGGCTGATTCTTGAGCTTTAATTTGGGCTTGTTTCAATCTTTCGGCTAAATCAGTCTTGGTATGTACAGCGATGTTTCTATCAGTTACCGTTTTGGTTTGAGCAACATCCAGAGTTACACCTTTTTGCTGAGTAACTTCTAGTTGAGTCTGGTAATCAAGGAAGTTACCCTTAACTTTTTCAATCTCGGTAGCTGCCAAAATACCAGCACCAATTGCCTTGGCTTGTTTACCTATGACTGTGAATTTCTCGCGGGTTGTATCGAATGCCGCGCCTGTTAGTTTGAGCGCTCGTTGTGCGCCTTCATAGGTAGCTATACCACTTTGATATTGTGACTCTGTTGCTTGTGGCAATTTTTCTGAAGGATTGAGAGGGTCTCCTATTAGATAGTGATTAGCGTGGAAATGAGGCAATGAAGCAGGTATTAAATCAGGTGTTAATGTATGTAGACCAGGAACAGTTACATCTACGTCACTCTTGACATCGGTGGCTATAGAGGGCATGGAAACTACATTGTTAGGTTGTGATGTAGTTGCTTTATTCCCTCCTGCTATTTTGGCTGCTACTGCCTCTGCTGCCGTCTTAGTGGAATTGTTTAATTTAGCCATCTTTTAAGAATCTCCTAGTATTAATTAGCGATTGGTAGATGATTTCGAGTTTGCGGAATTGGGCATCTATGGCATTAAATTCTTGCTCTAAGGATGCATCTAAATCGTGCTGCTCAAGTACTTGCTTTAACTCTTGTTCATCAGTCTTTAAGTCTTCAATTTTGTTTGATAATTCATCCATGAATCACCCCTCAAATTGATTGAGTGCCTCGGTGCAATAATGTAGAGAGTCCGCTACGTCGCTAGCAAATTCATCTAAATTCGGGTTATCTTTTTTGATGCTTTGAGCCAAAACGTTAGCTGACATAAGCAACAATTCAGCTTCAATTAAGCATTTTTGAACTGTTGTTAAATCCTTGACTCTAGTAGTGAAAAGTTGATTTATCATTTTGGGGTAAATGCTTCCATCACGGAATTAGAAGAAGGCGCTATTAGAAGGGGACACAGGTATTGCATCCCCTCTTTTCTTTGACTATCTGCGGTTACTGTGTGCGGTGGTTGTCTCTCTCTGTGCTAGTGCTGGGGAAAGAAAAGTCAACATCAGTAACCCTGTATGGGCAATGGTGATGTAAGATTTCATTGATTCATCCTTGAAGTTTGGGGTGAATGCTTAGGCGATCGCGTTCACTTTTGGCTGAGTTGGGGCGATCGCTTTTAAGTTTGTGGTCGATATCAACAAGCCGGAGATTGGTTAGCGTGGCTATTGTCAGCAGAAACGTGAGATATTGTTTTGCTGTCATTTTTAGAATTGGTCAACTAATCCGAGGTTGATAAATCGTTCAATAATTGGGTCAACCTCTTGCTGCAACTCTTCAAACTGCTGTATGGCTTGCGGCGATTGGGGAACAAATGACAAGCCACTCATAGCGGTTGCTTGTTCAAATTGCTGTTGTGGTTGTTGGGTATTGGGCATTGGGTATTGGGGAAGAGTACCGCCAAATTGGTAGTTTGCTCGTCGTAGCTCCCAAAATAAGAAGTTGATAGCTTCATTCAATTCACTGCAACCCATCTGAGAAGCAATTGACTCTAGGTAAACAAGGTGATGCTTAGGTATAGACACTCTGGTTGATTTGATTTTGGTCATCGTCTTTTACTCTTGTTGCAATTTCTTAACAGCCTGAGCTTTGGCCATAACTTCGATTTCGGTAAAGAAGTCATCGAGCTTGGCATCCAATTCATCAATCTTGTTACCGACTTTTGCCCCAATCAGTTGAGTAATTGCATCTCCAAGTTGACCGTTAAGACTTTCCATCTGTGCGGTACGAGAGCGTATAGCGCTTGTGTCAACAGTGTTTAAGGCTATTTGTGGCAACGATGGTAAAGGCTTCGCTTCTAATCTTTGAACAGTTGAGCGGGTATCAACTTTGGCTAATGCTCCAGCTTTGGGACTGTATTTGTTGTTATCTCCAGCAACACTACTGACATATTCGTTAGTACCCAACTGCTGAAGCTTCCGCATCTCATCAAGGCAGCGTTGACTGTATTTGCCAAGTGAGGGGTTAAAAGTGGTTTCTGGCTCCCAGTGCCATGCTTCTTTAACAGTCTTGGCATAGCTGAAGACCATGCGACGTTTGACCCCTAGAATCTGCGAAAGTTGGTCAACTGTGTAGTAATCACTAGTCTGTGCATTGCACTGTGTATTGCATTCCTCTTCACTGTGTACTTGCACTTCTATTGCATCGATATCTTGGAAGTCTTGATACATAAGCTTTGTAAGCTATCGTTTTTTGATACTGTGCGGTGCGTTCTCTGCACTTGAGTACATACTAATAGCAATACAATATATTAGCAATACAATTGCAATACAGTATATTTATCTCAACACAACGTATATATAAGAAAACAATATTGCTATTGTATTGTGGTTATAAAATGATTGTATATATACTGTGGATGTGTTGCAATTGAGGGGATGTAGTGTATAGCCTGTTTATTCCAATGCCTGAAATGCCTGAAAGACGGCGAATAGCAACAACCTATCGGCTTGATACCTGGGTGACAGATAACCTTGTAGACCTAGCAGAACAGGCTGGAGAAAGTGTTAACGCTTATGTAGAGAAAGTTTTATTCAAACACTGTATAGAAAATTTACCAGAAGATAAAAGAGTAGAACCCTTGGGAGACCAACGCAGAAAAGCAACCAAACGTGGGTTAAAAGTAGTGGGTAAGAAAAATGACTGAATCACCAGGACAATACAACGACCAAGCAAGCCGACTAGACCGCATAGAAGCAATCCTGGCTACTGTGTCCACCCAAAAAGCCGCTAACACTCAGGCGATCGCGCAATGGAACCAACAATAGAGCAACTAAAAGCCTTTTTCCGATTATGTGTTCGCGCTAGTAATCTACTAAGGAATATAGAATTAGTCAGATTTGATGGAAGAACAAACAGAATTGTAGTTTTAATCGGTGAAACAATTGAGGTAGAGATTCTCAGCAACGGAGAGGAAATTATCGGATGAGCAACTATTTAAATTTCTCAGAAAAAGAACTACGGGAATACGTCAAAGCTAACCCCCAAGATGAAGAAGCATTTCAACATTTCCTCAGCATCATCAGAGCCAAGCCAGGAAGGGTAGTAGTCAGTACTGATGAACAGTTAGAAGCTGAGTTGAAAAAAAGATTAGCCTTATGACTACAGAACAGCGACTAGACCGGGTTGAGGATGACCTAGCGATAGTAAAGCAACTCCTAACATCTGCTGCCACCTACGCCGAATCAGCAAACAGGCGGCTTGATGAATTGACCATCAAACAAGACCGTACTCAATCCCAGATTGATCAATTAGGTACTCGCATTGACCAAATAGGAGCGCGTGTTGACCAACTTTCTGGCAAGGTTGACAGCTTTGTTTCTCACACGCAACGCCTATTTACAAAGGCTGGCGGTGAGGTAGAAGAAACAAAGGCACGAACTGAGCGACTAGAAGCACTCATGCTCAGGCTTGACCGAAATTTTGAGGAACAAAGATCAGAGTTTCAGGAGTTTAAGCGGACTACAGGTGCTACCTTGGAGCGAATTGACCGAGTTTTAGACTACCTGCTCAGACAGCAAGGTGGTAGTGGCAATCCCCCGCCTTAGGTGCGACCGAGCATCTAGGATGAACAACATTGACTCCCACAACTAAACCACCCCTAAGATTTGTAAACCTTATACCAGAGGCGTTTCTTACTTTTTTCTTACCACTACTGAACGGCAATGCCTGCGACGGTTCGCGGAGCGACCATCGCATTTCATGAGTGAATCACTAGGACAGTACAAGCAATAGGCAAAAAAAAATTACGCACAACTCATTCTTGATCTATGTTGAACTTATTACAAATGGTTGAGGAACTGAAAACCAGTAAACCAAAATCAAAGCGGCGCGTTTGCAAGGGCGATCGCCCTTCCTAATAATCGCTTTACTACAAATTCAGGTAATTTCTGATACTAAACAAAACTGTCATATTTTTTTGATGACCCAAAAGACAAAACTACTAGAGTATAAAAAAGGACGGAGTGACCGCGATTACCTCATCAAAAAAAATGTCGGCTAAAAGTCTTTAGGCTTTTGAGTCTCGAATTAGCTAGAAAAGCTTAGAATTAGCTAGAAAAGCTTAAACTCTCGATACAAAGAACGATTACCAGTCGTTCACCCAAATACTGTTAACCAACAGTCTAAATATTTCAATTATTTTTTCTTACTTCAAGCTTACCTAACTAATTCACAAAACTCAAAGCCTGGGACTGCCCAATTTTTTAAAGTTTTACCCGGAAAAGAGCCGGGATAACAGCAGTTCCATGAAAAAAATTAATAATGCTGTGGGAACATCCCCCCCACAACACAATTTTAAAAAAGCTTACCTAGTAACTATTGTAGCAATATCCTCCCCCAGGGGTCAATCTCAGGGCTACAAAAGGCTAGTTCAGGCGGTACATAGGCGGGAGCTAACAACAAGTCTTGAAATCCTTGATGCAAGCGGGATTGAAGGTGATTTGGCAATTTTACTGCTGGCTAACCTTCAAAGCTTGGAGGTGGCAAGATGAAAGTCTGTCCCCACTGCCAAGGTGAGTTTCGGCTGAATTTCACAGTTGAACGCCGGACTAAAAGCAAATACCTTCGGGCCGGATGTTGCAATGCCCCACTGAGAGAGTACCCTAGCCCAGAAAGGTTACTGCGATCTGCTGTAGGCGGCAGCGCTTCCGCTCTTCGGACGCTTACGCGAACGCGATCGCCTAACTTCACCCATGAAGAACGCCAATATTTAGTACGAGTAGCCAGCCTTGACTGGTTTAGCGGTGCGGTAGCTACAAATTTACTTGCGATCAAAGTCAAAACACAGGCATCTGTGGAGGTGGTAGCGTGAGTAAATTTCATCCCACTTCAAAGGCTAATCCTTGTCCATCTTGCGGCGATATTAAAGGAAATTGCAGACACCAAGACGCAGGCGAGATTATCCTCTGCATGACCGCCAACAGCAACCGCAAGGGCGAAATTGTTGACGGTGGTTATAAGATAATTGATCTCAGCCAAGATGGACTATGGGCAATTCTCAAGCCCAATAATGAGCAGTGGTCAGAAGAACAAAGGCAGCAGTGGGCGAGTGAGCAGAGGCAACGGCTGCTCATGTCACAGCGAGAAGAAAAACGAAAGCTAGCTCAATTACTGCCAATCCCACAAAGAGATACCCAATATCGCCGCATCGTTGCCAGCTTGGGTTTAAACCAAAAGCACCGCATCTCGGATTTATCTGAGAAACGCGGTTTAAATGCAGAAGAAATTGATTTTGCAGTAAGCCAAGGTTGGTTATGCAGCTGGCAAAGAGGAGAAGTAGTTGAAGGCGTATCACCCAAACTACCGGGAATTAACCCCAGTGGAATTAAGCGTACATTGTTAGGGGTAAGCGGTATCGGCATCACTGCCATTGATAACGCTGGCAATATCACAGGATTTCAAATCGCCAGTGACAACCGCGAGAAATTTGGTAAATACCTGTGGTTATCTTCCGCCTCAAAAAATGGCAGTGGGCCACATCTCCCCAGTGGGGAATTGCCGATTTTTGTATGGCGGTATCCAGAAGCTAAAGAAATAACTGAGACTTGGCTAATTGAAGGTGGGCTTAAATCGCTAATTACAGCGCTCAAGTTGTGGTTTAGGTATGGGCGCAAAGACATCCAGATTATCGGCGCGGCTGGGGCTAATTTTAACGGTTCTATTGGTGCAGTTTGCGAAGCACTGCAAGGTAAAGTTAATTTATTCCCAGATTCAGGAAGCTTGAGCAATACCCAAATCCTCAAACAGTACAAATCTACTATTGAGGCACTAACCAGCAAAGCTTACTCAGTCTCAGTGGCTTGGTGGGGCCAGATCCAAAAAGGAATTGACCAAGACATAGATGAGCTAGAGAACACGTTAGATTTTGATTTAATCACACCGGGGGAATTTTTCAATTTAGTAGGAGAAGAAAATGATGGAACACATAGATATGGTGGTGGAAATTATCAATCAACACTACAAAAAAGTAGCAATGGAGGAATTCCAGGAATCAATGCCGGAAGAACCGGAATCAGCAGCAATGGAGTATGCGGAGAAATATGCACCACAGACGAGCAAGGCAGCATTATTAAAAATAATAAATGGTGGCGAAAATGGCTTAGAAGTAGGCGATACACCCCACACATGAGGGTAAAAATGCCTAAGTTTAGGTTCCCATTAGAAACACCCAAAAATGATGCTGTAATCACTGTTAACTCTGGTTTAGGTTCTGCTAAAACTGAAGCCTTAATAGAGCTAATTAGAATCTCTAGTTATCGCGCTTTCCTAATTGGATACCGCAATAATCTCCTATTGCAAACTGGCAACCGTGCTAGTGATACTGGGCTAAATATTTATCACATCAGAGAAGATGATGGAGTAGCTTTATTACCAGATGAAAATACGAATTTAGCACTATGCCTAGATAGCATTCATCATATTGATGGCTATTTTTCTGGAGTAGATATTTATCTGGATGAAACTGTATCTATCTTGTTGCACGCTTGCGGCGGTGGCACCCTGAAAGACAATCAGGCTAAAGCTTTAGCAATATTTACAAAAGCCTTGAAAGAATGCAATAGAGTGATTCTACTTGATGGCAATTTGGCTGATATTCACTGTGATTTCATCGCTAAAATATCTGGTAAAAGGCTTTTTAAAATTGGCAATGATAGTAAAATACCACCGCATAAATTTATATTTATCGATGCAATAGACATAGAAGGAGAAATTAAAAAACGTGATAAATCTCCAATAATTAAAGCTATGTTGGCAGATGGAATCATACCTTGGGTAGCTAGCGACTCTAAAACACTTACAGACAGCCTGAATGAGATATTTAAAAAACAAGGTAAGATGAATGGTTTTGTACTCAATAAAGATACAGCAGGGGAAACATGGGCTAAGGAATTTCTAGCCAATCCTGATAAATTTATTACAGACAAAAAGCCTGACTATTTTATAATCTCACCTACGGCTGAAAGTGGGGTGAGTATCACTATTAGGGGATACTTTACGGATAAATTTACTTTCTTTAGTGGGGTATCTGGCACTAATAGCCAACATCAAATGTTATTTAGGTTGAGGGATGATTCAATTCCTCATTATGTCTTCTGTCCTGAAAAATCCCATATTAGAGATAGAAATACACCTAGGAATTACTCAGAGAAAGCCTATGCAACATTTATGAATGAGAAGATTATTCAATCAGCAATGCTGGCTTCTGAGGGTAATACTAGCCAGATGATGAAAATTATCAGCCAAGCTATCAGCCGGAACAATGATGATTGGTGGGCTTTCTCTAGCTTACTAGGAGCGCTTGATAACATCGAGATGGACAACCTCAGAAAGTGCCTAATTCATGCACTAGTTGAAGCAGGACATGAGGTAGAAATTGCACGATGGGAAAGTGATGAGGGGATTAAAGCTATTGAGAAAGTCGCCAAAGAATCTGTGAGAATGAATCATGCTGTAGAGCTATTTAATGCTAATAAATTTGATTCACTGGAGGAAGCTAACCAGATAGCGAAATCCAATCCCACAAAGTCAGTACAGCGCCGAATCGAGAAAACACGCCTACTAGATAGACTCCCAGGAATTGAAGATACAAGTATTTGGGATGCTGAATTTATTAATGATTATTACCTTAAGGATAAAGAATTTATCAGCAAGCAGCAGCGCTTTTACTTCTTGAGTAACTTTGAAATATCTAAAAAGCGTAGTGAAGTAAATTGGTATTACTTAGCTACTAACCAGCATTTTTATATGGGGCAAGCTAAAGCTGATTCACATCTAAAAATCTGGGGATTACAGCAAGTAAATATTCGGCAATTCCTAGAGGGTGAATATCACAAAAATTCACCTGAACTTGAGGAACTAATGCAGCAGTGTAGGGATAGAAAAGATATAGCCAGCGCTTTAAATATTGAGCCTAAGCCAGCAACGGAGAGCCGCAAAGAAAATATTGAATTATTGCGATCTCTGCTCGACCTAATAGGGCTAAAGTTAGCAAAACCATCCAGAAAACTGGTTAATGGGGTGAGAGAACGTGTTTACTGTGTTGACAAAGCTGCAATGAGCTATCCAGTCAGGACAGAAATCCTCAAGGCGATCGCCCGAAAGTTTGACGGCTACCTAGAATCAGATGCGGTCAAAAAAGTTTGCTGGGAAGAAGTACCAGTTATTGAAACAGTAGAAGCACAAGCGGCGGTCAACGTGGCAGCAGTCGATCCAGTGGATGAGTCACCTACATTAACAACAGTTCTTAGCCATGAGTTATTAGATGATATCAATCCTGAATTAGCACCAATTACCACAGATAATTTTGATAGCAAAACTGATATCATTCCCGAATTGACATCAACCCAACAGGCGAGGCCTGCGGCGGTACTCTGCCTTGACCCCTCTGGGGAACGCGGAGCGACCATCGCCCCTGCTCCCACGGCTTGTGAGTTGGCCGTTCAGCAATTACAGCAGGTTTCAACCTGGGCAGAGGTCACACAAGAAATGATTGATCTGGGATGGTGGTCACTGAGGCAAGAGGAACGCTATCGCCTCACAGCTTTATATCAGCAGTCCCAGCAATGCACCATAGTACAGGGAAAACAGCCAACATCCGGTTCTAGATGCTGGGTGTGGCATTATTCGCAATGGCTAGAGGGGATTGTTCATCACTGGGAGCATCGACCGCACGAGAAGTTCTTTAAGGCGATCGTTAATTTTGTGGATGGTGGCAGTCGCATGGTTTGGAATCGTGGGGAAATTCAGCTTTTTGATGAGGCGAGCGCCTGCAACTCGATGACCATAAGACGAATGGCACTAAGATAACGCTAAACCCATTACCTATAAGGCTTTTGGGTGTGGGGTGTGGGGTGTGGGGTGTAGTGAATAAGGAAAATATTTATGTTCGTACTCGATATTTGGTTTTCTTAATTTCCCCCTACACCCTACACCCTGCCCCCTACACCCTGCCCAGACGAGCTTTCAGCTTTTCTTAGTGCCATTCGACCATAAGACCAAGCATGAATTAAATCCTGATGACAATCACAAATCAGGACGAAAAATTAATGATGAGATAAATTTAGCTGCACTCGTACCGATGGGCTTGATGTTAACTGATAAATTTCACAATTGGCAGAAGTAGAAATTATCTTTTTAGTCGGGATTTAAATAAATATTAAGTTAAATTATTTTTTCCTTCAGATTTTGGAGCCATTTGGAGACATTTGGAGCCTAATTATTAATAGAACTTATGTAATTTTTATGGTTTTTGGAAAAAAGTTGGCTCCATTTGGCTCCACTGCTATTTTCTCCCTCAAAAATCTGTAAAATCCTCAGTGCAATACTTTCAGCCCAAAAGTGCAGACTTCTAGCTGACAAATAATTATACTACAGCATTAATGTTAGGTACTATGGAAAAATATTGTGATTTTCAAACCTCAAAATTTTTCTGGCTTTAATAATTATAAATGTGAACTCACTACACAATTACTCAAGGCGAAATCTTCAAAAATACAAGTGCTGACCATTGTGAAATTTAATTTTATGGGTAATTTTTTATTTGATTCATTCCCGGCGATGAGCTATTGATAACTTATTAGCTTTACTAATCACATATTAGCAGTAACACCTTGTATTTGAGAATCAAAATCAGCCACAACCAAGATGGACGATCGTCCCCTATTGCATCTCGTAGAGATGCACTACCGGCTACAGTAGATTGCGGGTGCAATCCCGTTAGACAAGAGAACTAACAGATGCGCTCGCACAATAATGTTATGCAGTACTGGCTCTCAAATACCTTGATATTCATAGGTTGTGACACCGCTTGGTAAGAAATCAATGACTAGAGTTTCTTAATTTGAAGCTTTTGGGTGATCAAAGGTGAACAATGGTAGTGATTGGGTTCTAGGCACGGGGGGACGCTCTCAGCATTAATAATCGAAATTCATAGGTTTTAGGAGTTTTCTCAGTTCTCTCCGCAAGAATATCGATTGAATGGAGGTAACAAGGAATTAAACTATTTTTACCTTGGTCGTAGATCTGACGTGCGTGAATATCTTTGTTCATCTCGCAGAGAACTTGAAAATTAGCGGCAACGATATCCAAAGAAATCTCTTTACTGGGAATAACAAGCACACAAGGCTCTACAAAGGTTTTAGCTGCTTTATAGTATGCCTCTTTAATGTCTTCTATGCAACTCGGAAAATGAGAGACTAAATAAGAAAAAGATTCTTCGACCTCATTTAAATAAGCTGATTCATCTATTTTTTTACTTAGAAAAGCTAACTGACGTGCGAAACTTTTAGACCGCCCATAATTAGGATCTAATTTTTTGCGCCGTTTCGCTTCACCCATGTTTTATTTATCCTTTTTCTCATTTACAAATAGAACTTGTTGGGAAAAATATAGCTCAATAGTTTATAATTAAAAATCTTTCAACTTCTCAACAAATTTTGGGTAAGTACTTCTATATTATTCATAATTACCTAATATATATCTGGGTGATTAAGAGTGAATCAGAACTTGAATTCTTATAAAATGTCGTTTAAAGGTTGTTTGACGACATCGGGGTGAAACAGGCTCACAGTAAGGGTTAGGAGCATACTACACAGGCTTGCTAAGGTTTCCTAAACTCCATTTGGGCGAAGTGGTCTTGCAGCAGTTTGTGGATGAAGCGGTAGCGACCACCAACCCGCTGGAGGAATAATCGCTCGGTGCAGTAGTCGAGAAATCGGGCGAAGTTCCAGGGTATACAGCCGTTGAAGTAGAGGATGAGGCGTAGCGTGAAGTGTTTAATAACGGGTGTTCCACCTCTGAGTATCCCTCCTAATAATCCGAAAAAGAATCCAGATATTAAGCTAGCAATTAAAGCTTCATTTAAACTATTATTTGGTCTAATAATTCGTTGAATCAAAAAGATTAATATTGTAGAAGTTACTAAATATAAAACTGATAATTTTAAAGTATTTTTAGCCGATTGCCAAATACCTTGATTAGGAATATTTTTATTCTCTATCTCTACACTATAATAACCAAAAAACATCTCAAAAATTAGCGCAACAATCAGCCCATAGGTCAGCCCAACAATCAGCCCAACAATCAGCCCAATCAACCCAAAAATCGGGCCAAAAATCAGCCCAAAAATCAGCCCAACAATCAGCCCACTCAGCCCAAAAAAAATCAACCCAACAATCAATACATTTTTAAAATTATTAGAAGAAAATTTTAGAGTTTCAAATGTTTTAATCTCATCTCCAATCAGCCCAAAAATCAGCCCAAAAACCAGCCCCACAATCAGCCCATCAATCATCCCTAAAATCATCCCTAAAATCAGCCCAAAAATCAGCCATTTTATAATGATTTTGAAAGAATAAATATTAGACCTAATTAAAACTATATTTTCAAGTTTATACTCTATTATCTCACTAAATAAACCATTAATTAACCCATAAATCAGCCCAGGAATCAGCCCAGGAATCAGCCCAGAAATCAGCCCAGAAATCAGCCCAGAAATCAGCCCAGAAATCAGCCCAGAAAACAGCCCATAAATCAGCGCATAAATCAGAGCTTGTATAACTCCCCAGACCATACAATTATAGATAGCTTTGGCAATTTTAGTTTTTAACAAACTAGGCTGCATTCCTTCAATCAAGAACTCTGTTTTAGCTTCTCTTTGCATTTGCTTCGCCAGCCAAACAAGCCACATTCGCGTTTTTCTAGCATTAGAAGGTTTTTTCTTGAAATATGCCCTACTATTAATATTCCGTATCAACATCCGCCCTACATAAGCATCTAGCAAATACTGAATTCGGTCTGCTGTAGAAGTCAAATGCTCCCATTCTTCAACAGATATTTCTTGAGATGCTAAAACAGTAATGCTGAGTAGTAAGGGAGTCTTCACTAAATCTAGAAGGTTTAAGTCGCTACTGATGGTTGACCACAGTTCTCTATAATTTATAGAAGTTAGATAATCACAAATTTGATCGTTGGTTAAAGACTGTAAGTATATGGCACCGTTTAGTTGTAATTGAGTAGCGTAGTTACTATATTCTTCACTCCGACTACAAACAGCTACAGAAAGAGGTCTAGTTTCGCTTGCTAAAAACTGATTAATTACATAAACGCAAAGTTCTTGACGCTGTGGCTCAAGCTCATCTAAACCGTCAAGCAACGGTAGTAATTGCCGATTATCTACCCACTCTTGACCTAGCTTTTTTGAAACACCATACTTTGATTTAAGTTCAGCCACTAACCAATCAGCTATGGATTGGCGGTCATCTTTCCAAGACGACAAGTTAAATAAAACGGGAACGGGATATTCAGGTTGTTCTTCTGCACGGCTGACTAAAGCTTGAGCTAATTCTAACTGTGTGGTTGTCTTTCCACTTCCTGGCGCACCTAAAATTAAGAGTTTACCTGCAATTTCTTGGGAATCAAAAACTTGCAAAATTGTTGTGGTGTTTGGGAGAGATTCAGCAGGTTTTAAACCAATTTTTATCTCTGCATCCCAAGGGCGTTTTACTTGCTGTGGTTGTGATTCCTTCCCCAGATTAATCAGCACGGCATTGTGTAGAGATTGCCTTAATCGTGCTGTAACTTCTTCCTTGACTGCGGCTAATAGTATCCGTTCATTCTTTGGTCGAGCAGGGTTGCCTATTGGGGTTGTTGTCTGCTGCCCAAAGAAAAAATTTAAGATATCACCGCCAATTCGCCCAGCGTTAACCGTGTCAGCATTAATCAACCCGCCGCCAAACTGAGCATTCTGTAAATCATTGTTAGTGATTTTTTCAGTGTCTTTGGGGTCTTCTGAATCTGGCATGGGTTATCGGGGCGTTCTTGTTTGTCTGTATTATACAGATACCTCACTTACCTACTTGATTCTGGAAAGTGGTTTCTGAGAAAACTAAAGTCACTTTAGTTTTGGGATAGTACTTCTGGAATCATTATTCAGCTTCCTGCCAACCTTCGATAGATGCCATCAAGATATTAACTAATGGATGGGCATGATAACGTCTATCCGTTTGTCTAGCAGTCGCAGATAGAATAAACAGTACATTTTTTTGTGACCCTTAAAAACTCAACTTAGCGTCACCCGACGTTTCTGTTTGCCCCTCACTAGCGCTTTCATCATCCAATCTATTCAAGGAAATCTTATGAACTCAGGTAAATCTCCTGCTTCGCTACATTTCCCACTCAATAGCTATCACACTTGCGGGTTAATCTGATGCGCCATTCAAGGAGAAATGCTGAGTTATTTAAACGGTACAAGTACTGATGACTTTGAATATTAACAAAGGCTAACTTCATATAAATAAGTGAAAATAGTAGTTAATAAAAAAATATGCATGGATATATAGAAGCAGCCGATTACAGAAAAAGAGATAGTTGGTCTGTAGACAGAATAAAATTTGAAATTGAAGAGATAGATAAGGTAAATTCAATATTAAATCAAGAATTTAATGAATTAAAAGAAGAAGTGGACTGGGCATATAAAAAGACGCTAGAATATGAAGAAAACAGAAATTCAGAGAAGATGACAGCAATATCAAAAACCGTGGAACATATCCCCAATCTAATGGAGGATTTGCAAAACAAAATTGGGCAGAATTTGGAAAAAAGAAAAGAACTAGTAAAATTTTTAAGAAGTAAATTGTAAGATTATAACAAACTCAAAGAGACGTTAAACGAGTATGGAATAACAGACGACCTTGTTTAACCATCCAATCCCAAAAATCTCATTTTTACTCCATAGTTGGATGCCCAAAGAAAAAATTTAAGATATCGCCGCCAATTCGCCCAGCATTTACAGATTCAGCATTAATCAACCCGCCGCCAAACTGAGCATTCCGTAAATCATTGTTAGTGATTTTTTCAGTGTCTTTGGGGTCTTCTGACTCTGGCATGGATAATCTGGGGTTTTTGGTTGTCTGTATTATACAGATACCCCACTTACGTGCTTTGATTCTGGGAAGTGGTTTCTGGGAAAACTAAAGTCACTTTAGTTTTGCGATAGTACCTCTGGAATCATTATTCAGCTTCCTGCCAACCTTCTATAGAAGCCATCAATATATTAACTAAAGGATGGTCGATAGCTTCTTTTAATGCTTCCGTTCCACCTGACTTTAAAGCTCCAATTATCCGCGCTTTTAATGTAGGGTTCTTCTCAATCTCATCAACAGCTTTTGCAACAACCGTCATTTTTTCAGATGTGCTTGTAGTGGGGTTTGTTTGCTCTAATTGCTGTAGGAGTTGCTGAATTTCGGCGGCAGCTTCAGCAAGATTCTGTTTCTGCTGTGGTGTGTAGTTATTGATGTTACCGCCTATCTGTCCTGCTTCCACTTTATCTGCGTTCACAAGACCACCAGCGAATTGAGCGCCTTGCAAGTTGTTATTAAATTGTTGTTTTGAACCTTCTGACATAGATTTGCTCTCTGCTGTAGCTGTTACATCAATAATATTTTGAATAGGTCTATTAGCCATTAATTTAGTGATTTCTAATAAATCAGCGCTTTTGTTTCGGTAAATTTCTATCTGTTCATCCTTGGCTTTCAATTCAGTGTGGTACTTTGTTTCTAGTAAAATTAGCTTTTGTTCATATAATACTTTAGCCTGGCGTTCAATATCTGCTTTATTAGCTTCTGGTGGAACTTCTAGCCGAATTACAAACACGCCACCACTTTTCTTTTCAATGGCTTGGACTGACAAATTTTCTTCACCATACTTAGCCTGTAGTTCTTGAAAGGAGAGAAGAAATGCTTTCCAATCAATGCCATCAGTAAAAATTAAGTCTACTGTTTCTAAAGCTTTTTGAAAGAGTTTGGTAAACTCCCCTGGTGCAAACTCTCCGCTACTTGGACGACGTTCTTGTTTGTCACTTTTTAAGTAGACATAGTGGCAATCAATATTATCTAGCTTTGTAGCAGAGTTAATATGCCAATCTTCCAAACAAGCAGATGTAAACTTTGCATTTGAAAAATTTGTCTTTAATGCTTGCGTTCTACACAATTTAGCTCTTCTGAAGTCAGTCCCGCTGAGGTCAGCCGCCCTGAGGTTAGCCTCGGTGAGGTTAGCATTGCTGAGGTTAGCATTGCTGAGGTTAGCCTCGGTGAGGTTAGCATTGTCGAGGTGAGCCTTGATGAGGTTAGCATTGCTGAGGTTAGCATTGCTGAGGTTAGCCTCGGTGAGGATAGCCCGGCTGAGGATAGCATTACTGAGGTTAACATTGCTGAGGTTAGCATTGCTGAGTTCAGCCCATATCAGGATAGCCCTACCGCCGAGGTTAGCTTCACTGAGGTTAGCCTCTATGAGTCTAGCCAGTCTGAGGATAGCCCCACTGAGGTTAGCATTGCTGAGGTTAGCGTACATGAGGTTAGCATAGCTGAGGTTAGCATTGCTGAGGTCAACCTCCCTAAGGTCAGCCTCCCTGAGGTTAGCATAGCTGAGGTTAGCATTGCTGAGGTCAACCTCCCTGAGGTCAACCTCCCAAAGGTCAGCCTTGATGAGGTTAGCATAGCTGAGGTTAGAATTGCTGAGTTCAGCCTTCCGGAAGTTAGTCCCACTGAGGTTAGCATAGCTGAGGTCAACCTCGGTGAGGTCAGTCCCGGTGAGGTCAGTCCCGGTGAGGTCAGTCCCGCTGAGGTTAGTCCCGCTGAGGTCAGGAACAACATCTGGATTTCTGTCTCTCCACTTATTCCAAGTAGTCACACCTTTGTTCAGTAGAGCATAATGCTCCTTATTTACCATTTACAGCTTTTCCTCATATTTTGACTTTTAACAAAAAAACTAAAGAGTAAATAAAAGCTTTTATAGCTTAAATCATCGCTTATTATCGATTTTAGGATTTTTTACTGAATGCGTGTAATTAATCTCGCCAAAACTCGCCAATGCTATAGAGCAGGTAATTTAAGTTCCTTATATAATTCCTGATCATATATAGCATCGTCCCAATTTTTGGCTTTTTTTAGCTGCTCTAATGTTAAATTTTTTGCACCCCTAAGATTAGTAAATAATAGATTGGTATTAGTAAGATTAGCACCAGAAAAATCAGTTACAACAAATTGTGTCTGCAAATCGGGTGAAGAAGAATCATCACCTTCAATGGGTACATTTATACAATTATTATCGAATTGTTGTTCATCCCATGTTTTGGATTCTATAAGACTCGCATTACTTAAATCAGCATTTGTAAAATTTGTATTTTGAATCCTGGCATTTTGAAAATTAGCTCCGTGAAGATTAGCTCCGTTAAAAATAGCACCAAAAAGGTTAGCATTTGTAAAATCAACACCATCTAGATTAGCATTGATAAAATTAGCCCCAATTAGTTGACAATTACTAAACTTCGCGCCACTAAGGTTGGCTTCACTAAAAACAGCATTATTTAGATTAATACCGTTAAAGTTAAAGCCTTTCAGGTTAGCATTAGCAAAATTAGAATTTTTTAGTAAAAATTTTAAAATTCCACAATCATATAGAAAATGCAAAATTCTATTTTGACGCTTTATATCATCTTCTAATCTTCGCAAGATAGTCACTGTTCTTATTCGTGCCACATCACGAATAGAATTGTCCATATCAAAGCCACTTTCTTTTGTAAGTAATTCAGACCGAGTTTCTGGATTAATTAAAATTTCTGCCATCCTGTCTATATAAGCTTCTAAAGCTTGCTCACGTAAATTGTCTTCAGCAATATCTTGTTCAACTTTAGCTCGTTCTTCTGCTTGAAGTTTTTCAACTTTAGCTCGTTCTTCTGCTCGTCTTTGTGCGTTAGCTTGAAAAAGATATAACACCAAAGGAATTGCAAGTGTACCTGCTAATCCCAACCAATCCCAAAAAGTTTTAGCAGATTGGAATTGTTCAGTTTCTTTTTTTAATTTGATAACTTTACCATCTTTAGGATTAATAACTTCTTCGATAGTTACTGATTTATTTGTATCTGTTCCAAAACCCAATAAATTATTAACGTAAAAATATTTATAAACTCCAAAATAAAGAAATAGAGATGCTAATAATACAAATAATAATTTAGTACGAGAAGCTTTAACAAATGATAATCCTGCTGTTAAAACTTTTTTGGGTGCAATTTTGTCAAATGTAAACATAAGACTACTCGATTAAATTCTATTTACAATTATTCCCATATTTACTTTCTCAAACGTTATTTTTGCTTTCTTCAGCTTGCAGTACTTAAAGCTCGAAAGTAGTACAAAAACCATAGAGAAAAGTCTATACACCCCACTTTATAACCCCATAACTCTTATTTTATCAGTCTGCAATTGAAAGTAATGGGGTGCTATATTAGGGGTGTAAGACAAACATAAAAGGTAATTCAATCATGACACGCTCTATCGAACAAATAGCCACAGGTAAGACCACCCAAGAATTGAGAAAGGAAGCTGTAGCACTACTGCGTAAAACTAAAATACCCTTTGTACAGCAAGGTATCGAGCGTACTCCTGGCTATATCCAGTCAAATGGGCGTAAGCAGGATTGTATAGAGTACATCAGCTTATGTGAAACCACACTGGCTTCCGCTAAAAAACCAACTGTAGAAACCAGTATAGAAAGCAGTGTAGAAACACCGATAGCCACAACAAAACCTACCCAGGCTAAAACCCCTAAGACTCCTAAGAACACCAAAAAACAACCTGTAGCAGTTGTAGAAACTACACCCCAACCAACACCCCAAATTACTGAAGTCACAGCCGAACCAACCACACCAAAGGAAGAACCATCAGACTATTCTGATTCTGAAGCTCAAAAGCTTGGTATAGCTAAAAAACTCTACTATGCGACTGCGGCTAAAGATGACCTAACAGGGTTGAGAGAATATCAACTTCACCTGTGCAAAACTCAAAAATACTTCTTACCTGAGTTTGCGATTTTGGTAGCTAGAAGCCGTGTAATCATTGAAGACTACGCTAATGCTAAAAGCCCAGAAGGTAAGGCACACCCAGGCACTATCCAAAAAATTCGAGTAGATATCATGCGATACCTGGCAGACATCGTTAAGCCAGAGGTTGATAAATTTCCCGCAGTGAACGACCGTACATTAAAAGATATTTTTGAAGAGTTTGAAGCCTCTGTACGGGGTGCATTCTCTGATATTGGTAAAGCCAAATATCAACTCAATCAAAAGAAAAATCTTGCTGCTGAGGATGATGTCAGAGCTATTAAGGTCAGCCCATTTATTGAATGGGCCGTTAGTCAAGTTTCAGAATTACCAGACTCACCAGCCAGATGGCGAGAAATAGCGATCGCGCTCATGTTGCTAACTGGTAGAAGGCAATCAGAAGTCATGAGTTCTGGGGTGTTCACCTTTGTTGATGAATCTCATGTAATTTTTGAAGGTCAATTGAAGCGCCACGTTGCAGAGTTAGTAGAAGCCGAAAAAATTCCTGTACTGGGGAAATCTGCCAGAGCCGTTGTGAATGCTATTCACTGGCTTGAGAATCATGGTAAACGCACTATACCAACTCAACGTACCCCAGAAGCATTACAAGCAGCAGCTAAGAAGTCTCATGATCGATGCTCTAGATATATTGCTGAGGCAATGGATAAGCTTTCTGTCTACTGCCAAATAGTCAACAACAAACAATGGGAGCTTGTTGACAACGGCAAAGTGGTTAATAAGTTCAAAGGTCACTTATGCCGTCAAATTTATGCTCAGGTCTGTAGTGGTCTATTTCATGATGACAATGAGTCTAAGAAAAGAGCGTACATCAGCCGAATACTACTAGAGAATCGAGATGCAGCTTTAATTTATGACCGCGATATTGAGGTCAAAGACTGGCAAGAACTCAAACAACTTTGTGGGAAATTGACAGACAATTAGTCATCTCGCTCTTGGGGCAAGCAGATCACCCCAATCCAGTATGACCAAATTTGAGTAACAAAACACACTAGTGCAGTGATGTCACAATTAAGGCAAAACTAAGGTAAATCTATGGCATTTACAAGGCAGATCTATGGCAGATTCATGGTAAATCCAAGGAATTTGTATTGGTAGAAAACTGGCAGAAACAAGGTAAATCTATGGCATTTACAAGGCAGATCTATGGCAGAAGCAAGGAATTTGGATTGAGGGAATGTGACGGGAATGTGACGCACAGTACGCCAAAAAGTTTGGAAAGTTTTTCAGGCTGAAAATTAGCCAATAACCAAATTTGACTACAGAATGACTACAAAAGCACTACAAAAGTGATGGGGAACCGTGGTTTCTCAATTGAACACAGAGGCGATCGCGCAGTAAGAAAAAATATTACAAGGTTGATAATTGAAGGTTTGATTTTGGGATTGCTAAGGATAGTCTCAAGAATGGTTTATTAGTCGTGAGCAAGCCAGAACAGCCTCAAGAGAAAGATAAACCTTCCGAAAAACAAATGATTGTCGATGGTCTTCTATTTGTCTTCGTGTTGGTTCCATCTCTACTGTTCGTTTTCAGTATGATAATTACGGATTATTTAGCTCAAAGGCCCCCGGCTCGATGGCTTGATGATGCCGCGAGAAATTCAAAGACTCTGGAGTGCCAATCAAGGAAGCAAAACAAAAGCCGCAATGCTGTAGCCGATTGTGAAAAGTGAGAGGAGCCACAGGAAGCGATCGCCTCTCCATTGCCCTTTGACCCCAAAACCCCATCGACCTAACCCATTCCGAAGCGCGAGTGGGCTTAATTTTGCGATTTAAGCAGGCTTTTGTAGTTTGCCCGTGGATTAGGCTTTGCTGTAGGGGATTGTAGCGGCGGATTAAAGTAACAGGCGATCGCCCATACCTTTTTTTAGAGCCACAGAGCAGGAAGGCAGTTAGAAGCAGCTTGCTAATTTGCTGCTAAAAATTGGGCTTTGGGAGTTAGCGCCAAAGTCAAAGCAGTTTTGATTATAGGTAAAATTTGATACTTTGCAGTTTGCGCCAATTTAAGAAAATTAAGCCAGAGAGATATTACGTCCACACCTAACCCTATATATAAGAAAATCATTGGGTGTGGACGCAGCTAGAAACTTTGCCCCGTAAGGCATACAAGCGAAAATTGGGGTTTACGTCCACAGCAGCGATTTTTACCCAAAACCGGGGTGTGGACGCGATTAATTGTTTAGAGTATACGTAGAAGCCAAGCCGGAATTCTGAGATTTTCGGGGTGTTGTACTGAGATGATATTGGGTATTGGGCATTGGGTGACGCACCTGGTAAAGTACCAGCAGATCAGATGCCTGCGGCGGTACTCTGCCTTGACCCCTTTGGGGAATGCGATGGTCATGACCAAAATTGCATTGCAAAAGGTTGTGCCGCAAGAAACTAATCAGACATAACTAATGGACGCGATCGCAAATCTTTTTGCTGGAGTTTCGTTCGCCGCTTCGCCCTTCTGTCTAAACTCACTCGCGATCGCCATCAAAGTAATGGGGTACAACAATTTTGTGCAAGTATCCAGACGCGAGAGGAATGGGGTGTATGATAAGTTGTGCATACATCTAGGTTTAAGAGAAATGGGGTGTACATAAAATTGTGCAGGTAGCGGCAAATCAGAGGAATGGGGTGTATAAGTGGGGCATATTAGGGAACGCGAGGCGAAGCCGACGCGGTTGAGGCGAACGCAGTGAGCAGTCAAAGAGCTACCGCGTTTCGGATGCAGCCGGACACCCCTTCGGGGTTTGTGCATCCTCAACCATGCCAGCGCTATGGCCAGGGGTTAAAATGCCAGCCGATGTGGTCACATGGGGTTTTGATGGGGTGATTTGGGGCGATCGCTATTTTGACAGTGACAATGTAACGGTCAGTCCATGCAGATTGTGAGAAATGGGGTGTGTACATAGTGTAACGCAGAGATCACATTTTGAGTTATGGGGTGCAAGCGTTAGTTGTGCTATAAGTGTAGTTCTAGGATTAAAAGTATAAGCAAGCACGTAAATTAAAAGATTCTGCGTAGCTATACAAGTATGGGGTGTACAAACCGGGGTACACAGCACCCCACTCATTGCTTGATGAGGTGGTGTCAGCAGTCCAGCCGCCGCAAATTACAGCTTTTAGCGCTATCATGAACAGGGCAACCTAGTTGTATGCAGACATGGGGTGCAGGCTCAGGGGGGTACAACACCCCACTCATCGAGCGAGTGGGGCATTGCAAGCAATCCAGCACCAACAAATTACAGCTTTTAGCGCTATCATAAGCAGGGTGACCTAGTGGTATGCAGACATGGGGTGCAATCTCTGGGGTGTATACAGAAATGGGGTGCAGACATGGGGTTTAATGCAGACATCTCATGCAGACACACCAAGCTGTACAGACATGGGGTGCAAACTGGGGTATACAACACCCCACTCATCGATGAGTGGGGTGTTGTATACCCCAGTTTGCACCCCATGTCTGTACAGCTTGGTGTGTCTGCATGAGATGTCTGCATTAAACCCCATGTCTGCACCCCATTTCTGTATACACCCCAGAGATTGCACCCCATGTCTGCATACCACTAGGTCACCCTGCTTATGATAGCGCTAAAAGCTGTAATTTGTTGGTGCTGGATTGCTTGCAATGCCCCACTCGCTCGATGAGTGGGGTGTTGTACCCCCCTGAGCCTGCACCCCATGTCTGCATACAACTAGGTTGCCCTGTTCATGATAGCGCTAAAAGCTGTAATTTGCGGCGGCTGGACTGCTGACACCACCTCATCAAGCAATGAGTGGGGTGCTGTGTACCCCGGTTTGTACACCCCATACTTGTATAGCTACGCAGAATCTTTTAATTTACGTGCTTGCTTATACTTTTAATCCTAGAACTACACTTATAGCACAACTAACGCTTGCACCCCATAACTCAAAATGTGATCTCTGCGTTACACTATGTACACACCCCATTTCTCACAATCTGCATGGACTGACCGTTACATTGTCACTGTCAAAATAGCGATCGCCCCAAATCACCCCATCAAAACCCCATGTGACCACATCGGCTGGCATTTTAACCCCTGGCCATAGCGCTGGCATGGTTGAGGATGCACAAACCCCGAAGGGGTGTCCGGCTGCATCCGAAACGCGGTAGCTCTTTGACTGCTCACTGCGTTCGCCTCAACCGCGTCGGCTTCGCCTCGCGTTCCCTAATATGCCCCACTTATACACCCCATTCCTCTGATTTGCCGCTACCTGCACAATTTTATGTACACCCCATTTCTCTTAAACCTAGATGTATGCACAACTTATCATACACCCCATTCCTCTCGCGTCTGGATACTTGCACAAAATTGTTGTACCCCATTACTTTGATGGCGATCGCGAGTGAGTTTAGACAGAAGGGCGAAGCGGCGAACGAAACTCCAGCAAAAAGATTTGCGATCGCGTCCATTAGTTATGTCTGATTAGTTTCTTGCGGCACAACCTTTTGCAATGCAATTTTGGTCATGACCATCGCATTCCCCAAAGGGGTCAAGGCAGAGTACCGCCGCAGGCATCTGATCTGCTGGTACTTTACCAGGTGCGTCACCCAATGCCCAATACCCAATATCATCTCAGTACAACACCCCGAAAATCTCAGAATTCCGGCTTGGCTTCTACGTATACTCTAAACAATTAATCGCGTCCACACCCCGGTTTTGGGTAAAAATCGCTGCTGTGGACGTAAACCCCAATTTTCGCTTGTATGCCTTACGGGGCAAAGTTTCTAGCTGCGTCCACACCCAATGATTTTCTTATATATAGGGTTAGGTGTGGACGTAATATCTCTCTGGCTTAATTTTCTTAAATTGGCGCAAACTGCAAAGTATCAAATTTTACCTATAATCAAAACTGCTTTGACTTTGGCGCTAACTCCCAAAGCCCAATTTTTAGCAGCAAATTAGCAAGCTGCTTCTAACTGCCTTCCTGCTCTGTGGCTCTAAAAAAAGGTATGGGCGATCGCCTGTTACTTTAATCCGCCGCTACAATCCCCTACAGCAAAGCCTAATCCACGGGCAAACTACAAAAGCCTGCTTAAATCGCAAAATTAAGCCCACTCGCGCTTCGGAATGGGTTAGGTCGATGGGGTTTTGGGGTCAAAGGGCAATGGAGAGGCGATCGCTTCCTGTGGCTCCTCTCACTTTTCACAATCGGCTACAGCATTGCGGCTTTTGTTTTGCTTCCTTGATTGGCACTCCAGAGTCTTTGAATTTCTCGCGGCATCATCAAGCCATCGAGCCGGGGGCCTTTGAGCTAAATAATCCGTAATTATCATACTGAAAACGAACAGTAGAGATGGAACCAACACGAAGACAAATAGAAGACCATCGACAATCATTTGTTTTTCGGAAGGTTTATCTTTCTCTTGAGGCTGTTCTGGCTTGCTCACGACTAATAAACCATTCTTGAGACTATCCTTAGCAATCCCAAAATCAAACCTTCAATTATCAACCTTGTAATATTTTTTCTTACTGCGCGATCGCCTCTGTGTTCAATTGAGAAACCACGGTTCCCCATCACTTTTGTAGTGCTTTTGTAGTCATTCTGTAGTCAAATTTGGTTATTGGCTAATTTTCAGCCTGAAAAACTTTCCAAACTTTTTGGCGTACTGTGCGTCACATTCCCGTCACATTCCCTCAATCCAAATTCCTTGCTTCTGCCATAGATCTGCCTTGTAAATGCCATAGATTTACCTTGTTTCTGCCAGTTTTCTACCAATACAAATTCCTTGGATTTACCATGAATCTGCCATAGATCTGCCTTGTAAATGCCATAGATTTACCTTAGTTTTGCCTTAATTGTGACATCACTGCACTAGTGTGTTTTGTTACTCAAATTTGGTCATACTGGATTGGGGTGATCTGCTTGCCCCAAGAGCGAGATGACTAATTGTCTGTCAATTTCCCACAAAGTTGTTTGAGTTCTTGCCAGTCTTTGACCTCAATATCGCGGTCATAAATTAAAGCTGCATCTCGATTCTCTAGTAGTATTCGGCTGATGTACGCTCTTTTCTTAGACTCATTGTCATCATGAAATAGACCACTACAGACCTGAGCATAAATTTGACGGCATAAGTGACCTTTGAACTTATTAACCACTTTGCCGTTGTCAACAAGCTCCCATTGTTTGTTGTTGACTATTTGGCAGTAGACAGAAAGCTTATCCATTGCCTCAGCAATATATCTAGAGCATCGATCATGAGACTTCTTAGCTGCTGCTTGTAATGCTTCTGGGGTACGTTGAGTTGGTATAGTGCGTTTACCATGATTCTCAAGCCAGTGAATAGCATTCACAACGGCTCTGGCAGATTTCCCCAGTACAGGAATTTTTTCGGCTTCTACTAACTCTGCAACGTGGCGCTTCAATTGACCTTCAAAAATTACATGAGATTCATCAACAAAGGTGAACACCCCAGAACTCATGACTTCTGATTGCCTTCTACCAGTTAGCAACATGAGCGCGATCGCTATTTCTCGCCATCTGGCTGGTGAGTCTGGTAATTCTGAAACTTGACTAACGGCCCATTCAATAAATGGGCTGACCTTAATAGCTCTGACATCATCCTCAGCAGCAAGATTTTTCTTTTGATTGAGTTGATATTTGGCTTTACCAATATCAGAGAATGCACCCCGTACAGAGGCTTCAAACTCTTCAAAAATATCTTTTAATGTACGGTCGTTCACTGCGGGAAATTTATCAACCTCTGGCTTAACGATGTCTGCCAGGTATCGCATGATATCTACTCGAATTTTTTGGATAGTGCCTGGGTGTGCCTTACCTTCTGGGCTTTTAGCATTAGCGTAGTCTTCAATGATTACACGGCTTCTAGCTACCAAAATCGCAAACTCAGGTAAGAAGTATTTTTGAGTTTTGCACAGGTGAAGTTGATATTCTCTCAACCCTGTTAGGTCATCTTTAGCCGCAGTCGCATAGTAGAGTTTTTTAGCTATACCAAGCTTTTGAGCTTCAGAATCAGAATAGTCTGATGGTTCTTCCTTTGGTGTGGTTGGTTCGGCTGTGACTTCAGTAATTTGGGGTGTTGGTTGGGGTGTAGTTTCTACAACTGCTACAGGTTGTTTTTTGGTGTTCTTAGGAGTCTTAGGGGTCTTTTTAACTTGGGTAGGCTTTGTTGTGGCGATCGGTGTCTCTACACTGCTTTCTATACTGGTTTCTACAGTTGGTTTTTTCGCGGAAGCAAGTGTTGTCTCACATAGACTGATGTACTCTATGCAAGCTTGCTTACGCCCATTTGACTGGATATAGCCAGGAGTACGCTCGATACCTTGCTGTACAAAAGGTATTTTGGTTTGACGCATTAAAAGCACTGCTTCTTTTCGTAATTCGTGAGTATCTTTGCCTTGTGCAATTTGTTCTAGTGAGCGTGTCATGATTGAAGTACGTTTTATTGTTCTGTCTTACACCCCAATTATAACACCCCATTACTAAAAAAAATGCAGATAGCATCATAAAAGTTATGGGGTGTATTGGTGGGGTGTTTAGACTTTTCTCTATGGGTTTGAATTTCCACGACTCTAAAAACCAAAGGGTAGGCTCAAAACCTACCCTTAAATTTTGGCTATGGGGTGATAGAAAGGGCGATCGCTTTTTACTATATTTCTCAAGCATTAGAAGCATATCTAAATACCCCAGTTTCAAAAGATTGAGTAATTACTCAAATGAGTGATTACTCAAATACTCAATAAAAATAACTCAGAAGCTAGCTAGACAAATACTGCCTTGAATTGTTACGCATAGGGGATTTAGAGAGTACAAATCATGAATACTTACGCTAGAGCGATCGCTGCTAGCTTGAACACTAGTATTAAATACAGCAATATATAACTTGCCCTATCAGTGAAATCATGCTTTGATACTTTGAGTATTTACTCAAATGAGCTTTTACTCAAAAATGCTGGAGTCCTTAAATGCCAACAGTGATCGCTATCCTGAACCAGAAGGGAGGCTCAGGAAAAACTACCATTGCAACTAATCTTGCTCATGCTCTACAGAGAGATGAGTACAAAGTTTTACTTGTTGACTCTGACCCACAGGGCAGTACTAGAGATTGGAATGAAGCTAACGGCGGCAGCATTATTCCTGTTGTTGGGCTTGACCGGGAAACACTAGCTAAGGATTTACAAGCAATTTCACATGGATATGATTGGATTGTCATTGATGGAGCGCCACAAATCGCCAAACTCAGTGCGGCGGCTGTCAAAACTGCGGATTTAGTCCTTATTCCAGTACAACCAAGTCCCTATGATATTTGGGCTTGTGCTGACTTGGTTGATATCATTGCCGCACGGCGAGAAGTGACTGATGGTAAGCCAAAAGCTGTTTTTGTTATCAGTCGTGCTATTAAAAATACCAAACTAAGCACAGAAATTACTAACGCCCTAGAAGATTACAACTTACCTGTACTTAAAGCGGTAACTACGCAGAGAGTAGCTTATCCCACAACAGCAGCAGAGGGGTTAACTGTGTTCAATGACCCCAGCAGTGATGCTGCTAAAGAAATTGACTTACTTAAAAAAGAAGTATTGAGGTTTATTAAGCATGGTGCTTAAAGCAAAGAAGACACGGCGCGAACATGAGCTTAAAAACTTGGCTATTGAAGAAGCCAGCAAGGAAGAAACTACACGCCTCAATGCAGAAATACCCGTCAGTCTACATAACAAAATCAAGATTCGAGCTATAGAGGAAGGCAAAGGCAGCAGCATTACAAGTATTGTCATTAAAGCTTTAGAGGCATATTTAGATACCCCAGATTCAAGCATTTGAGTAATTACTCAAATATTCATTTGAGTAATTACTCATTGCAATAGTTTTTTCATTTTCTAGACACAGAGAGTTATGCTCTGGGGGTTTCGTCAAAACCAAGCAGTCTCCTAATGATTATTTGAATGAGTCCGCTAATCAAACTCAAAGCATCAAAAACAATTTGACGCAAAAAATCCCACCTGCTTAAAGTGGGATTTTTTCTAGCTACCTGTCTATACTTCTCTAAAAAATCCCCTAAAAGTTCTTCCAGATCAGCATAAACACCAAATAGTTCAGATTGATGTATTTCCTGTTGCTGTCGTGCAAAACCTATAACACTGCTGATAATACCAGGAAAGCGTTTGGCCACAGATAAAAGAATTTGAACAGTTAAACCAGTAATTGCACCTATCGCAACTTTTGATAACCATTCTTTTGATAACCATTCTGGGACATGCAGAGACAATGCTGCTTTTACCAACCAATCAAACACCGATGGTTCCAGAGCCATAGCAGATGAAGGAGGAGGAAGAGTGAATAATCCTATTATAGAACGTCGATAATTATCTGTGATCGATAATTGTAGGTTTTCGATATAATAAAGGTGAAAGGGAGGAATTAACTTCCGATAAACCTTATCGGGTAAAAATACTTATCCAACTTATTGTTATGGCACAAACAAAAAAAGCTCAAAATCAAGAGGTAGTATGTCCGCTATCAGATATTGAAGAGATAATTTTATCGGTTCTTTCTGGGCAAAAAGAGCTTTATGGACTCCAAATCAGCAAAACAATAGAAGTAGGAAGTGAAGGCAGGCTCCAAATTGGCTTTGGCTCTCTGTATCCAGCACTACGAAGACTTGAAAGTAGAAAATTGGTTGAATCCCGATGGGACAACCAAGAATCAAGTGAAAGAGGCGGTGCTCGTAGGCGATACTATAAAATCACATCATCAGGAGAGGAAAGCTTAAGAGACAAAAGAGAAGTTAGAGAAAGTATCGCTAATTGCGAACCAGTAATAGCGTAAACCAGTAACGACAAAGTAAGAAGCACACAAAGTTAAAAATCGAAAACTTACAATTAAGTTTGTTAGTTTCATCAAAAGGGAAAGGCTGATTAAATCCAATAAAGCTAAAGGACGAGGTAAAGCTCGTCCTTAAAATTCTTTCAAAAACTAAAAATAGATTACAAATAAGTTGAAATTGATATGGCGATCGCCCCTACAACACTTGTAGGGTTGCAATTGTATTAATTGATAAGCTTACGAGCCTTGCGAGATAAAGCCGCATCCAGCAGCGATCGCACCTCAGATGGTGTAAGGTATTCTCTAGACCTGTAATGCTTGTTAGGTTTACGTCCTGGCGGCTGGGTTGTCATTTATTTGGGAGCTACTGTCCGCTTTACGCGACAAATTAATCTGCTAACCGACACATCCGGTTCTGAGGTAGCGGGATTATTGCAATATAGCGCTAAAAAGTATATGTATTTGTCTTGGATCAGTATCCAGTTCACTGTTGTTAGTCAGCACAACTAATAATATTTTTTAAGTAATTGTATTGTTGTGGTTCAAGACGAATTATTTCATTTCCTGCTTTTCCTATTGTATATCCTTGAACATATCGAATTCCAAGTTTATATAATTTTCCTAACGTTACTGGACTTGTGCTATCAAATCCTTCAATTACTACTTTTGGAGCATGAGAACGTCCTTCACTAGCAAGGTCGAGAACAAATTTGCATATAATATCAATAGAACCAGGATTAAGATTTGCTTGCTGAAGAATATCTCGATCAATTTTGACATGAGCAGGGTTCAATCCGGTTAGACGATTTACTGAAGAATGTCCAACACCAAAATCATCAATAGCAAACCCAATCTTTAAATCACGCACATAATTTCCTAATTCTTTCCGAAATACTTTTAAGGTATCTGGCAGTGGTAACTTTTCAGAAATTTCTAATATTAATTTTTCAGCTTGTATAAATTCTTCCTCAAGTAGAACTTCCTTCACAGCTTTAAAGTATGCTTCGTGCATCAATGATTGTGGATATACATTAACTGCTAACTCTTGCATGTCTTCAGGTCTTTGCTTTCCTGGAGTATTATTACAAGCTTTACGATAAGAAGTTACAGCAGTTTTGAGAAAATACTTATCAAGTTCAAGCATAAATTTGAGTCCCCAAAGTTCTGCGGCTTCAAACAAATCGCTAGGGACAGAGCTATTTTCTGGAGCGCGCGCTAAAGCTTCCCAACTATAAATATATGGACGTTTTGGGCTTAAGTAAAGAATTGGTTGAAAATGAATTACCATTTCATTAAGACGGTTATTAAATAACTGAAATCTACGCTCATACATTTCTAAAGAAACATACCCATAAGATTTTTTTAAGTCATCGAGAATAGTGGCTTCTAGCAAAGAAATTTGTACAGAAGTTAACTCATAAGTTGCAGAGTATAGAGAACCTAAAATTCGTCCATACACTTCTTCCAGAAAAGGAGAATTTTTATTTAAGCCACAAACAACCATTAAATCTTTAGTGGTTTTAGATGGCAAAGGTACAAACATAAATACTTTAATGGTTTCGCTCTCTTCATAAACAAGAGACGAACCATGATAATCTCGATTAAAAATATTTTTATTTGTAGAAATGATTGGAAATATTTGTGAGAGAACAGTTTCCAAATAAGTGGTTTCACTTATTTTTTCTACTTTAAAATTACTCTGCGCTCGAATAATCCAGTCATTGTTAGATTGTCGAATTACACCTACA
>NZ_CP063798.1 GCF_025860405.1 Tolypothrix sp. PCC 7712
TCACATTGAAACACGATTCTTAAAGTTTTTTGGCTCTGGGATTTTTTACAATCTGAATAATTTGTTACTTCTACTGCTGTCTATGCCCCGCAAACCTAAAGCTGTTCCTCTATCCAAAATCGACGATATTCAAGCCTCTCTTAAACAAAAGGCTGCTACTCCTAAAACTATTAGTCTTGAGAATTTGGTCAAAAGTTTGGCTAAACCTATTCAAGATATGTTGGATGCTGGTTATTCCTATGAGGATGTTGCTGAGGTGTTTAAAGGGCATGGTGTTGAGCTAGCTGCTAGCAGTATTAAAAGTTTTCACAAAAAGTCTTTGGCAACTGCTGCTCATCAACAAGGTGATGATTCTTCGGTTTCTTCTGATGGGGAATTACCTGATGAGTCAGAGAGTAACTTAACTTCTGAGTCAGCTTTCACTGGTGATACTGTTTCGCCAGTAGATGCTGATACCTCGTCTAGTTCGTTGCCAGAAAAGAGTGAACAATCTTCTGATTCATCATCTCAAACTCCTAAGAGAAGGAAAGCAGCAGCTAAGGAACATGGACAATTCAATGTCACTGATAGGAGTGATTTATGAAACGTATTGTGATGATTCTCGGTGGTAAGGGTGGTACTGGTAAGACGGCTTTTACTCGGTTGTTATTGGATGTAATGCACTCTAAGGGAATTAATTATCTGGCTTATGATGCTGATACTGAAAACCCAGAACTGTATGACTATTATCAAAATTTTGGTCATGGTGTCAGGCTGTTAAACTTCCTGGAGGTGGCTGAGGCTAAACGCTTTTTTACGGAAATTAAAGCGGAATCACCAGACTCAATCATCGTAGATATGCCGGGGGCATCTAGCAATAAAACTAGGGAAATTATCAGTAAGTTTGGGCTATTCAAGATTGCTGGTGACTTGGGTTATCGGGTAACGCTGGTGACTGTATTAAATCTTGGTTATTCGGTGATTACCAGTTTAAAAGCCATGATGGAGTTCTGCGGTAATCAGAGTGATTATGTGGTGGTGAAAAATCTCTGTTGGGATAAGGGTTTAGGTTTTCTGCGCTGGGAGAATAGCAAAACTTCGGCTGCTATAGCTGAACTTCAAGGTATAGAAATAGAGATGCCAGAGCTAGACTACTCGACTTTTGACACGTTGACTGAAAAAGGTCTGCCTTATTCGGCTGCTACTGAGGAGAATGGTTTTCCTTTTGGTGATTATTTACTGGTGAGTGGGTTTTTAGATCAGGCTAAACCGGAGTTAGAGAAGGCTGGGGTTTATTTGGGTTTGCAGAAAGAAGAGAGTAATAAAACAACGGTTGAGTCAACTGCTTCCCCAAAAGCTCAGGCTTCTACTCAGAAAAAGGTAACTGGCTCTACTCAGGCTAAAGTAACTGCTTCTACTTCTCGTCGGGTTCAAAAGAAAGCTGGTGAATAATCATGCTCATGGGTAAAGTCTGGGGTCTAGGGTAGGAGTTTTACACCAATTCTCTAAAAGATAACAACAGATACAAATCACAAAAGTTCTGCTGTATTCAAGTTTCTTAATTGCGAAAAGCAGCGAATTGGTTTAGTCCATCCTCTACGCCATACATTACACCGAATCTCAATGATTTATTTTGGTGTGTAACTTATGAATAATGGCAACGGCAATGGTAAATCTAGTCATCAGAGTGACTCAATTAGTAATTCTGTAGATGCCAGTGAACTGGGTGAAGTTAAAACGGCACTGGGCAGATTATATAAAGAGTTTGAAAGTTTTAAGCAATCACAAAAAACTGAACGGGAACGCGATAGGGCGGAGTTACAAGCATGGGCGCAAACCAATCTGATTCAGAATCAACTTCTCAGCAAGGCTATGGTGACTATCGAGATGTTGACGGAACAATTGAAAACTCAGAATCTCTCCTCGAACGCGTTAGAGCAGAACAACGCCGATTTGATGCAGCAATTAACTCTCTTCATGACGCAATTACAGAATACTCCCACGTTGTCGCCCATGTTAGAGAACGTAGAGTTCAAAGGGCTGAGGAGCGAGATAAAAGAATTAAAGACAGCTTGGAAAATAATAGTCGCTCACATCGAGAAGTTGAACGGAACAATCCAAGAATTGAAGATGACTCCCAGTCCCAAACCCATCACCATCGAAAAAGAGGTTTTTCGCTCTGAACCTATAAGTAAATATTTCTGGGTTGGACTGTTTACTGCTTTATCTACTATGTCGATTTTCTTTATTTGGAATCAATTTATGCCGATGAAAATCTCTGACAATGTAGAGAATTATCTGCAAGCTATTTGGGAGCGTACTGGTTGGACTAATACCAAGTTACAACGGGTTGAACGTCGTCTTGGTACTGACCGTAATCGTAGAAGATAAGTTAACTTATCTGCTCCCTTGATTGCAGGCAATAAGATATTTATCAAGGGAGTTATCTATATAAATATATAAATATATTAGGAATATATTTTTACCCATAGCCTGAACATTCAGTTCCACAATTGGGGACTGATTTTAGCTGCTAAACAACTATTTGATGTGTTATTGATGTGGAATTTCCAGTTGATTTCACATCCCATCTACTGGGATTAGGTCAGCTATAGGTAGAAAAACCACAGTCTTATCAGTCAAACTATTGCACCTAGCTCTAGAGTCTAGAGTCAAGCTTTGTACTAGGAATTGGGTGTTAGTTCCTCCCACTGTCACTACACATCCAATTAGTTGTTCTGCAAGAGATTTGGGCTGGTGTGGTGTTGGATCTCCTAGCTGATTTTTAGTATTAAAAGGCATACCAGATCCAGAAACATCTCCAGTATCAGCAAGTCTTTCGCGTCGTGTGGCTCGTCGATGTAAAGTAGACATCAGGCTATGCCAAACCTCAGTATCAAGTCGGTAGACCTTAATTTTTTGCTTCTCAAAACCCGGCTCAAACCTCGACCAACGGAATGCCATTTTGATACCTAACTGTGAAAGCAGTTGATGTACAACCTGCGTATCACTCATTTTGTCGCTGATGGTACGGTTGAGATACAGGTTAATTTCTGGGGCATATTGCCGAATTTTATCAGCGTATGGTTTAAGGTCAGCTTTCGTCCATTCTTTATTGGGGTCTAAAAAATCGTTTAACCCTAACGCTTCTCGGATTTTTCGCCGCAGTGCTGTACCGGAAATATCCCAAGGGCAAACACCTTGATTCCAACTCGCTTGTTTTTCTAACGATTTGGCTGTTCTATCCAGGGCTAAATCTGGGTTTAATTGCGCCTCTAAGTTAAGCAATTCTCCCCGGCGTTGGCCGTTTTTATCCCAAAGCACATCTTCTATGGTTAGCTCGTCTAAACAGTAAAAATCTTTGAGATAAAATTTGGTGACTGCGAGTGCATCTTCTGGGGAAACGCTTTCTTGCGATTCCAAAAGTGCCACTTCTGCATAAGTTAAATCGGCGGCGGCTACTATCGCTTGTGCTTCAGTTATCTGAATTTCTTCTTTGGCTTCTTTTAACAATACGTTGACTGAGGACTGGGATTGTTGGTAATCAATTTTGATATGATGTCCTTCGTGTTTGAGGCGAATTAATAGTGCATCCCTCAGATTCATCATCGAATAATTCTGCTCGGCACTAATCCGCGCATAGAGATTAACATGGGGGTTATCGTGCCAGTTGTAATTAGTAATTTCTTCAACCATGTCAGGTCTGAGGTTGGAGCGAATTAAGCTAACGGTGGCATCAGTTCTTTGTTGTAATTGGTTTTTAATTTCGAGATAATTGCTGGAACGAGAAACTTTACAGTAATTTGTACCACGTTCGTTACACCAAACCACGCGCTCTACATTATCTCGTACCCGAATTAAGGATTGGGACATATCCGCGTCAGTAGAGGATGCGCCGGTGAAAATTCCATAGACTTTGGCGATAAAATCTTTCAGTTCAATGCTGACTCCCGTGGCCATGGTGGGAGTACAAATAATTACGTCATATAATCCTTGAGCAATTACAGGGTCGGGTGTTTTCATGAACCGTTTTTCTACGGTATTGCCACTCGTTTCTGAGTTAATTAGTAAAATGCGGATTCCTGGAATGGCTTTTTGTAACAGTCGCGCTGTGGTCTTACTGGTGGCTTTACTATCGGTGGTGACATACAGTGTTTTACCCGGCTGTAGTTGACGGGCATCGGCAATTAAATTGTTAATAATTGCTGATTTATCTTTGGCTTGGATCAATGTGACATGGTAGGGTTCGGGTTGGTAGTCGTTGCGAATTAAGAAAATGGGGGTGTCATCGCCCCGCAGTTCTTTAATGTAGTCTAGGGTCTGGTTGTTTAAATCAGCGTCAGCCACAATTATCCGGCGGGAGACTCTAATTAATTCCGCAAATCTGGCTAGTAATGCGGGGCGTTTGCCATTGCGATCGCAGGTGCTAGAGGTGAGTAAGTGACGCACTACCTGAACAATTTCATCAATGATTAAGTCACAGCCTGCAAATTTTTGGGGGTCAATGGCTAATAGGGAATCAACACAGAAACCGATTCTTAGGGTGTAGGCTGCGCCTTTGATAAAATTGCCGTTAAATTTATCTAAATCACCACGGTAATCTAAGTTAGCCCTGGCACATAAATTTTGTGACAGTGCAATTCTGTGACTGGCAGATAAGACTTTTTGAGATTTAGCTGTAGTTTTGGCGATAAATTTAGTTTTACCTGTCCCCTTGTTGGAGTCGATGCCAATAATTCCCTGTTGGGGTAAATCTTTGATTTCCAGGGTGGATAGGTCAGCTGTGGTTAGTTGTAAGGCGGGTTCGTAGGTTAAACGATTTTCTAAGCGTTGCCACAGTTGCCAGTGTGCTAGGGGTAGGGCTTGGTTTAAGGCTGTCTCCCAGGCTGTAATCCCAGAGTTGACGATTAAATCATCCACGCCTTTACACAGCCCTTTTTGACCGTTCCAGATGGCGATATTAACTTTGCTGCCTGCTTTCATCAGTAAGCGGCTAAAGCGGTATGTGGCGGCGTTAACTCGTTTTTGGGTGGCGGGGTTGGTGTCCTGGTCAAAGGCTAGGGTCAGGTGTCTACCTTTGACAGCAAATTTGGCTATGTCTGGGATGAGGTGGGGTGAGATGGGGTTGCCTAGTGAATCTTTGCTGCGGTAGCCGCCGTTAATGCCGTAAAGGGCAATGGCGACGTATCCTTGGGATAACAGGCATAGGGATTTTTTACCACCTTCTGTAATGATGATGGGGATTTCTGGGTGCAGTTCTAGCCACTGCCAGAAACTTTCGCCAGCCGGTGGGACTTCTACGTTGTAGCGTTGGGCAATTAAGCGTCTAGTTTCTCGGTTAATGGTGGGGAGATAGGCGCGTGAGCCGTTGCCAATTGGGGTTTCGTATTTTTGAATCTTGCCTTTATTCGGGTCAGTCCTGGGGGTGCTGAGTTTGGCTTGCCAAGGGCTGCTGTCTTCGTTATGCAGTAGAGCTGCGTGCAGTGTGGGTTTGGCCTGATGCCCAAATCGGGTGTATTTCCAGTTGAGGGCATCGTGTATGGGGGTGGCGACATCCCCACCTGCACCAATTTCTAGGTCGGAGATGATGCGGATGTTTTCTGTGTAGAGACTAGGGGCGATCCCTGACCCAACAATAAATTCTGTCTCAATTCGGCTGGTAAACTCCTCGATGCTCTCGACTAGCAGTAGGTTTTGAGCAGATGGTAGAACACTTGATAAATTTTTCAATTCCCTTCTCCAAGCTGGGGTGAGATTGCCCTCGCTCAGAAAAGACTGTGGTTCAACTTTTATCTACGGAACAGTTGACGTAACTTGTGCGGTAGATGGTTAAGAATCAAGTGGTTTCGCTCTTTGCCTTCATGCCTATTTTTTTCTTCTCATCTGTTGGAAATAAATTGATAGACACTTATAATCAAAGAAAGTCTCCACTTGATTCTTCTTCAGTGGGGGTCTTACACTCTGTCTTTCCTGGCGGGGTGGTCGCGTGGTAGGTGTTGGTCGCACCGAATCCACAAATTGCAAGTGAAATCAAATGAATAATTTGAGTCAAAGTCTGTGAGTTTGCCGCTCGCAGACTTCTTGGCATTTATTGGCTCAAATTCCAGGGATTAAAGATCATAAATAGAAGTTTCATGACGTAAAAGTTATGTGGGTTTGTGGGTAATGTTTGACACATTATAGCTCTATTGGCCCACAAACCCACAGACGTACTATTTTTTTTCAGACTCTGCTTCCTTGTGCTTAACCCAGTCTTCAATCAGCTTGTTTACCACAGATTCCATAGTTACGTCTTCATCCACACACAGTTTTTTAAATCGCTTGTGTATTACCGCATCAATCCTGGTACGAAAAAAAATCTTGTCTTTACTCTCATTCGCCATAAATTAAAATCTAAGCCCACAAATGGATTCACCTATTTACCCACTTTATAACTCTCGGTTCGCTCATTTTCTAGACGGTTGGGAAAATATGGAACGAAAGAATCAGGGTTATAGCATTTGTACCAGATTGTGATCGCCAAGCATTGCGAATTAATCTAGGGTATTGTTTCACCACTTACTACTAGCCAAAAAGCTGATTTCTCCCAAACCCTTATAAATACGTTATTTACCAGTTTATCTAACTTAAAAAAATGGGCTAGCTGTGAGTTATCAACCTAGTTCCAAGGTTTCGTAAAGTTTTACTAAGTCATTTGTGGGTTTGTGGGTTTGTGGGTTAGATTGAAATACAGCAAGCGGGACAGAACCGGACATAGGGCAAAACTAAGGGAATGAAAAGTGATTGCACCTGCGATACCCGCTAAAACTCCAAAAGCAAGGGAGCGAAATAATGGCAGAAAATTCCAGAGTTCGTATACCTGCAAGTTTAGAACAGTATTTAAAATCTCAAGCTCCAAGGGTACTTGGGATTTCTGAGAATGCTGTCTCCAGTGTTCATCTTTCCGAATTGATGGACAAAATCTGTTACGAACACAGACAGATATTTGCAGGTGTTTTAATGCCTGCTAATGGAATGCAAATGTTAGCTGTGGCTGTGCCTACAGAACAAGAGACAGAAAGTATTAACAGCAATATCTAGTTTCATAGGAGAAAGCAAGTGTACAACATTTACTTTGCAGATATTGGCAACTTCACCAGCATCACCGCCCTCAAAGGTGAAAAGCCTCGCGTCATTCGCTCAGTATTTCAAGATGTCACCTATACCAGTGCTAGGGACATAGAAACAGATGATTCCCCCAGCGTCAAACTAGACAACAAAGTATTAGTCCTGGGAGAACGAGCCACCAAACAGAAAAACCCCCAAACCGCCGCCGAGCGAGGCAAGCAATTACCAGAATTCGTCAAACCTTTCACCCTAGCAGGCCTAAGACTTGACTTTGAGGGAACTGTCAGATTCTTAGTACCAGAGCGTAATCAATGGGATGAAGATACAATCCGCCAAACATTGATTGCAGAACATCAAGTCACAGTCAATGGCAGAACCTACAGACACAAAATCAAAAACATTGAATTTTACCTAGAAACTGATGTAGCAGTCGTCAACGGGTACAAAAAAGGTTTCCTGGATATAGAAGGAGACACACTCGCCATCGACATTGGCGGAGGTACGACCAACTATTGTGTCATGACTCCCAACGGTGAAGTCCTCACCCGTCGTTCCATTCCCAAAGTCGGTGGTGTTTCCCTAGCTAACGACATCATCAACTCCGACTTAATGCAGAGTTACGCCAAGCGCGATAACGTCGCCTTTAAAGTAGCAAAGATGATGGATTCCATAGCTGACGGCTCTTTAACCTACGGACGCAAGTATGATTTTAGTTCTGTCTTTCCAGGGCTGTTAGAAAACTGGTTTAACGCGCTAATGGATAGCATAACCACAGCTGCAAATGATTATCTGGCAGATGTCACCAACATCATGCTCATTGGTGGATGTGCCAACTTAGTACGTCATAAATTGAGTGCCAAACCAGGGTTTTATATTCCAGTTGACCCCCATCTATCAAACATTCAAGCACTGTTGGCTATGTGAGAAATGCAAGTACGGTTAGCGGTGCAAGTAGCCGCCAAAGTCGAGGGAATCAGAACTGCACTCAAC
Organism: Tolypothrix sp. PCC 7712; assembly: GCF_025860405.1. Taxonomy (GTDB): domain Bacteria; phylum Cyanobacteriota; class Cyanobacteriia; order Cyanobacteriales; family Nostocaceae; genus Aulosira; species Aulosira diplosiphon. The sequence goes on from NZ_CP063798.1 coordinate 8,077, forward strand.
TATTCCAAACTGAGTGACACCGTAAATCTCCTGTTGGATGCCATTAAGCATCAATGGAACTTAAATCTTGCCTATCAGCCCCAAACTGGGACATTTCAACTCAAAGTCAGACTAGATGAACGGCATATTCAATGGGTGTCCCAATATGCAACAGAAAGGGGAATTAACGCCACATCTGCCACCAATTTGTTGATTAGTGAATATTTAACAGGCAACAGCGTTAATTTTTCACCCCAACCACCAGCAACAGGGGTTAAAGATAGCAATCCCATTCCACAAGCATCAAACCCAGAACCAAACATAGAAAAACCGAAAGGACAGACATTAGTTAGGAGTCTGAAGTTATGAGTCAAACGCGCGTAGTCCTGGACGAAAAGCATTTACCACTAGCAAAAGAAATCATTGAACAAACAGGAATCAACACATACTCACAGTTATTTACCATCCTGTTAGTTAACTATGGCGATACCTTGGTGAAGTCTTTAAGAGGTAGCAATGAATAACTTAAGTAGAGTTCATGACAGCACTTGGTTATCGTCTACGAAAGTTTATCAGATTGAAAGAACGCTGTACCAGTACCGCTATAAAACAGGCACAATCCAAGCACCACAATTCATTTTTCGACCACTAGCAGGACAGCGAAGAAAAGCAGATTTGAAGCTGAATCATAAAGCTTTAACTACTCGTTGTTATGAGGTAGAAGGAGTGACTACAAAGAGTTCTGTACTCAGCCAAGAATCACTACAGCTATCAATTTTCTGAGGTGAATATGAAAACTCAACCGCTACCAGAATTAATTACACAAGCTCAAGAATTACTCACCCAAATTCGGCAACATCCCCAATTTTTAGCACTGCAAATTGATGCAGATGTCACAATTGGCGACGTTACGCAATTTCTCAATGTGCTGGGATGGGAAGCAACAGCCTGTGTTGTGGACACGTCCAGAGAAGGTTTTTTTCAGTGATGGGAGAGCGATCGCACAGCCTGAGAAACTACTGCGGTCGCCCACCAGTGCATCGAATACACACACTACAAGGATTTTAGCAAGATGAACAACGAGAATCTATTTATCGCCGCATTGGACGTACTAACCCAAAGAGGATGCCCAACAGATTTGGCACAAGAGGCAGCGCAAATTGTGGCCAATGATGATCCATACCAACCAGATTTAGGCAGAACACCAGAGCAGCAACAAATCATTCGAGAAGCACTGCCATATCTACAAACTGGAATCTATGACCAGTTTGAAACGATTGACGAAACACCAAACCCTCTAACTCACGGTCAGTTTTTAGGGAATTTTGGGGCAGAACTGCCAGACGAAACGATTTGGAGACTTGGGGAAGGCGATTCAACAGCACTAAATAATATTGCTGATGACGCAACTAGAGACAAAGCTGGCAACATCTTCACCAGATTGGAAGAACTAGGAGCGTGGGAGTGATGAACCGAACCGTAAAACTCAAACTTGATGCACCCATTACATACGCTGCCTTACATTCCCTTAGTGGCATTAACCAAGAAACCATATTTCAAGCCCTAGACGGAAATGAAACAGCAGCAGCGCAGGTGGCAGACTTCCGCATCCAACAAACTCAACGCGCCCAAAACGCCAAAGCCGTATTCGGTAATCTCAGCCAAGGGTTAAAAGCAACTGAAACAGTCATGGCAGAAGAAACCCAGTTTCTCACCGCCGCCGGTACAACTATCAACAAAATGGCTGATGGTTGGTCACAAGTCAGGGTCAGTGATGCGCGTTTAGGTTATGGCCTACAGCAAAAAGTGATTGCATCTGACAACCAACTAGCCCAAGAACAGTTTCGACACTCTAGGACACTTAACTTATTGGGTGAATCGCACCGTGCCACGCTCAGAACCATTGAGATTGATGCAACCAAGGCACAAACTCAACTTTGGCAACAGGTAAAGGACAAGCAACAAGGACTTTCACCCACAGACCGAGCCAAAGAAACCTTAAAAGACATTCACAGACACGGTTCTAACGCTGTTAATCGTGCCAAAGGTTTCTTCAGACGGTTGATTGACTAACAAGTAAATCCCCAGGTTTCTTACCTGGGGTGAGTCTTCTAAAAGGTGTCCCTATGCTAACTAACCATCAGAAAACACCTGTCTATTTTGATGCAGAGATTGTAGACGAGAATATACAGCCTGTAGACGGTGAACAGTACGACTCGGAGCAGGTACAGCAGGCGATTGCTGAAACTGACAGCAGTATCACCATAACTCAAGGCATTGCCCAAGGTGCATTCCTAGCAGGATTGCAAATCACATCAACTCAATATCTATACCTTGCAGGCAGCGTTGGACTATTCCCCGCCGTGATTGCTGGCTTACCCGTTGGCGCATCCTTGGCGGCTACCCTCTGCTACTTAAGATTTCACCACAGCATCATTCCCCAAATCAGCGATCGCCAAAAATTTGGCATTGGTGTAATTCGCAGTGCAACACTGGCAGCTAGTTCATGGAAGTTAACAGGCGATGCCCAAGACATGGACACAATAGCCCGTAACAGTTTTTCTACCGTGACTGAGCAGGTAAAAGTCTATGAAGGTATCGAGAAACCCAAAGAAACTAATTACGGGTTATTTCTTGGGTTAGCCGCAGTTGTTTCTGTTCTCCTATATTTCTACTGGCGTAAGAAATGAAAGACGTAAAACCATCAGAACTTAATCAGCGTCGTTATAGTCTGCCACTGCGTCTAAATCTCCTAATGATGGCATCGGTAGTAGGTGCGGTGACTTGTGTTGTAGTAGGACATTTAGGGGATGGGATAGCCAAGAAAGAAATATGTTTTTACCCAAAATCAGCCAGGATACACGATGCACCACTAGAAGCAGAGGGAGACACAGAGCGATTACTTTTAGGTAATAAGTATTGCCGATATGAACAGCGATCGCAAATTCCCGAACCCTATCTAAAGGCTAATCAGTACCGCACCAGTAACCCCAACTATAACGAGTGGGCATTTCTCCAGCATGAAAGCTTGTACGTATTTAGAGAATTACCAGCCGATAACCCGTTTAAGATTCACTTTGGCATAGGGGCGATGTTGTTGGGGGGAATTGGTCTGTTTTTAACTTCTAAAGCCAAGGATTATCTCAGCGACATTAGACCCCACTACCGTGCTACTAAACAATTTGAGGGTGTGAAAGCGTCTTACAGTGTAAAACTTGGTGAGCAATTGTTAGACCTGTCTGGTAACGAACTGCTGAAATACTTGCGTGGTATTAAAATCGCTGAGGCTAGACAACAGTTTATAGCCAGTATTACCCCACAGCAGCAGATAGCCCTACTCATGGCGATGTCGGCTGATGATTATTTTGACTTTGGGCATTTACTTGATGGTGGGGCAAGTTTTTCTAAGTTTGAGCCACAACAACAGCCAACCGCACAGCTACCACATGGCACACCTGGAACTGTAACCGAACAAGCACAGCAGCCAGTTATCCCACCCAACAGTAACACCGCATGGGTGCAAAACCTCATCAAACAAACTGCTTTAATTTGGGGCAACCAGGGGGGCGGTAAATCTTGGCTGGCTCGTTATGTCGCTAAACAGAAAAAAGAGGCAGGCTACCGAGTTATTGTCCTTGACCCTGACAGTAATAAAGCAGAATGGCGAGGGGTTGAAAGTTATCACTCGTGGGAGGATATTGAACAACAAATCCGCGAATACGTTGAGGAATTGGAACAACGGTTAAAAACCTTTAACAATTCATCCTTGAGTGAGGAGCAATGGCGACAGAAACTTTGGTCTGAAGGCAAAGCAACAGCCCTAATTTGTGAGGAAGCAACCACCTACGGCGATTTCATTAAAAATGAGGAACTACTGTCAAAGTTCGGCAAGCTAGCACTAACCAAAAGCCGCAAGCAAGAAATGCCCCTGACAGTGGTATCTCACAACAATACTCAGGCGTGTTTGTTCGGCATTAAGAGTTTGCATAATCTCGTTTCTAAAATGCTTCAAGTTGAATGTTTGGCACAGGTAGATCCAATTACATTACAGCCTAAATCAACTGGTAAAGCCAAGGTAAAACTCGATAGTTCTAACGAATGGATATTAGTTGAACTGCCCAATATGACAGCCAAAATATCTGATTTTAGTCAGACTGTGCCAACAGAATTTTACGCGAATCCACCCATTGATAAAGCCACATTGGAACGGATTTATGAACTAGAAATCAATATTGGTGAGCAGGCAGGTGACACCCAAAATCCACCTAAAAAACTCTCATCAATGGCGCAAAAGTTATATGAATATCTCACCAGAACTGAACGAGTAGAGGCTGATGTTAGGGAGTTTAAAAGTAACTTTAAAGTCAACGGTGAAAGATTCACTGTAGAGCAAATTAAGGGCTGGATGTATGAAATTGTTGGGGCTAATTTAGCAGACTGGATAGGCGAGGGTGTTATCAAGCTCAATCAAATTTGACTGCTCTTTGTGGCTGGTGTCTGCTCCCAAAACCTCCCTTTTTTCGTGGACATCGGACACCAGACACCACAGACACTAAAACGCCAAACCCTTATACAGCATAGACATCTCCAGACACCACCACGGACACACCGCAGACACTTGGTGTCTGTCAAATGTCTGCTTTGCACTGTTAATTAATCTATTGAAATAGCTGAATAATATGCACCCTATTGAGTTTAAGAAAAAGTGGCAATTAACTTATAGTGAGCTTGCACTTGTCCTGGGTTATGAAAGTGATTACACTGTCCGTTGCTGGGGTATGAAAGGAGGACATAAGCGCAATCCCCAAAATGTTGTTTATGTCGCTTGTCGCCTTCTAGATGAAAAATGGTCAACTCAAGGTAAACAAGTGGATTCTTACCTTTGAGGCTTGTGTGAGCCGATGTAATTAGAAAAAACTGTTTAATCAGTCTGTCCCCATTTATTCAGGAGAGAATAACGTGGCTAACTATGTTGGGGTAGTGTTACAGAAGCTACATAACCTACGGGCAATGACAACCCATGCCCCATTTGCATACGCTCTATTCATTTGTGATGTAATTACCGATGTCTTAGTAAGACCATAAAGGTGAAGCTGAAAACAGTCAACACCAAAATTTATATTTCTCAAAAATGGCAACGTTCATCTTTCTCTGCAATGAAGATACCGAAATTGACATCCGTGACCAGATAGAGGACGCAAAGGAACAAATTGCTTCTGGAGAATTTTACGATACTCCGTGGAGTTGTGGAAATAGTACCAAGATTAAAATTGGAGATAGAGCTTACCTTAAACGAACAGGTAATAGACCGCATGGTTTTTTTGCTGCTGGTAAAGTTGTTGCTGCACCTGAAGGATACCAACTAAGAAAACAAGGTGAATATAAGCATCTAAGTGAAGCCTATTTAAATAGCTTCTATGGAAACAGTTTCATGGTACTTCTTCATATAGATTCTGTTGTTAATTTTGATCAGCCCTTGGAACAGGAAAAATTAAGATATATGCCTCAGTTCAGGGGAGCTAATTTCACATTTATGCAGGGAGGATGTGAGTTTATTGCAAGATTTTGTGAAGATTTAGATTCTGCTTGGGAAGAACACTCGATGATTCTTTCGAGAAAAGGGTATGGTAAGCGTTTAGTTGATACTTTCTGCGACAGAGGGCAGGCTCACAAGGATAAGATGAACTATCAAGCTGCTATTGAGGCATACAACCAGGCTCTTCTTATTCAGCCTCGCTATTCCAAAGCTGTTAATGCTTTGAAAACGTGTGAAAGTCTACTCAAGAAGCAAATTACTAAAAAAATATCTGAAACAGAAGAAATAAAATCTGATAAAAACTCCAATGAATTAGAATCTTCAAACATCTCAGATAGTAGCAATAAAATTGAAAGGATTAAAGACATAACTATAGCCAAACAGCAAGAAGAAGCAAGTTTTCTGGGTGTTAGTTTTGGCAATTATCAAAAAAACAAAGAAGTTGAGAAAGCCGCAGTTGATTTTGTACGGAAACAGTATAATGGCTGGAATATTGAATCTGTTGAAAGAGATAAAGTAGGCTACGACTTAATCTGTACTAACAAATCCTTAGTTGAAAATGTTGAAATAAAGGGTGTTTCTGGAAACGAACCAGCTTTTATAATTACCGCTAACGAGGTTAATCAGGCAAATAAAAATCCTAATTTTGTGCTGTGGGTTGTAACTTCAGCACTTAACAGTCCAAAAGGACACCGTTGGAGCGGAAGTGAAATGTTGTCTCAGTTCGAGCTAAAACCAATTCAATACATGGCGAGATTACGTCCGAAAACTCAGAGTTAAGAACGAGATTGTTGTGTCAAATCGTTGTAGGCTGTGGATCACAGGGTTTACAGTCTCAGGATGAAAATCAATCGGCACGGTCGCGCCAAGGTTCTGACACAGCAAGAGATACAGCTAATCTTCAGTCACGGTTTAGACAATGACCGGGACAGAACTTTATTTGGCGTGTGTCTGTTTAGTGCCTGCCGCATTCGGGAAGCCTGCACCCTGTTAACAGAAGACATCTACACACCCCTTGGGTTAGTCAGACCCCAGCTAATTATTAGAAAAGCGAACACTAAAGGCAAACTGGCCACACGCACAATCCCAGTAATTGAAGACCTGCGCCAAATACTAACCAACTACTACCCACTAGCAGGTAATCCCTACTTATTCCCCGGTCGCAGTGATGGACACCTATGCGAAGACTCAGCCGCTAGGATACTGCGCGGAGCTTGCAAACAAGTAGGGATAATCGGCGTATCGACGCACAGCTTCAGGCGTACAGCCCTAACGCAGATGAGTAATGCAGGTATCCCACTCAGGGTAATTCAAGAAATTAGTGGGCATCGCAACCTAGAACAGTTACAGAGATACCTGGAAGTATCGGATCAGCAGGTGTTAGGGGCAGCCGCCAGCTTGGCGATGCTGTCACCTGTGGGTAGAACTGGTGTAGAACTAAAACTCGATGAAAAGCTAGAAATTGATGCGAATAGTCCCCGTTAGGGGAAGAGGTAGTGGGGTAAATGTCGGGAAATGGGAATATGACGACATCTCCCGAAATGCACCGAATGTAAGGCATTCAATCTCAGATTAGCCAAAAGCACGATCGCCGTTGTCAGGCAGGAAAGTGATCTATCACGACATCGGCGTGATAGTCGAGACTGTAAACCATTGAGCCACCAATTAGCCAAAAGTGCGATCGCCCTGGTTGGCGGTTTATGGGAGTATGACGACATCTTCCTAAATGCACCAACGGTAAGGTATTGAGTCACCAATGAGCCAAAAGTGCGATCGCTCTCGTTGGCGGAAAAGGCAGCTATACCGACATTTCCATACTGGAGTCTACACAATAGGTATTGAGCCAGTAAGGGCGATCGCCTTTTGTCGGCGGGAGAGTGATCTATAACAACAAAAGCTACATCTGTAAACTATAATCAGTCTGCAATTCATAAACTGTTTTTACAGCTTCAACACGAGGCGCAGTTAATGGTATAAAAAATCAGCTATAAGCTTATGGGTATTATTAATGAATATTTTAACTTTAAAAAAAGTTTACAGCTAGACGATAATCAAGATAAAGTGTACAAGCTAATACAGATAAGGCTTTTTACTTAGTTAGTTGATACAGTTCTTATCTAAAAAATGTGCGTTAATGCAAGCATTTTTATATTTAGTAAAAGGAGCAAAATGAGTTACGAACCGGTCGTATTAGAAAAAAAATTAAATTCTCCAAGAATTATAGAAATAGCAACAATAGAGAATCAAGTTAATGCTGGCACAAAAGAATTGATGGCACTATCTCTGTTCTCTGGAGGGGGAGGATTAGATTTAGGCTTTTCAGCAGCAGGATTTAGAGTTGGATGCTCTACAGACATAGATCCATTCTCTTGCAAAACACTAATACTCAACAATGGAAGAAAAGTATTTTACAACCACGCGCACTCAATAACGGCTGATATAACAGAAATTTCAGCAGAATATTTACTAACAAATGCAGAGCTTTCTAATAGCGAAATCGATATTGTTTTAGGTGGCCCACCATGTCAAGCATTCTCTATATTTGGTCGTCGTCAAGGGTTAGATGATCCACGAGGTAATTTAGTATGGGAATATCTAAAAATTATTCAAGAAATCAAACCAAAAGCATTTGTTTTTGAAAATGTACCTGGCTTAAAATCTATTCATGATGGAAAGTTATTTGAAGAAATACTCAGAGAATTAACAATAAACGATACATACGCCATATCTACGCATAATTATCAAATGGCTGAATATGGAATCCCCCAATTCCGCGAACGAGTGTTTATTATAGGTGCAAAAAATGGGTCACTTGTTCCCCCAATGCTTCCAACGCATGGTAATGAACCATTATTAGGGCTTAAGAATTACCGCACTGTTAGGGAAGCACTTCGATATTTGCCTGAGCCAGGAACGTTCAGTAAAGTTCCTAATCACATCGGAAGAAAACATAGTCCAAGGATTGTCTCACGCTATGAAAACTTAAAATTTGGAGAGCGCGATCCAAAAACAAGAATAAATAAATTACATCCAGAGCGTCCAAGCTTTACGATAATTGTTGGTTCTGACAAAGGTGGTGGTAAAGGTCATATTCATCCATTCGTTCCCAGAGAAGTAACGCCGCGTGAATCAGCGCGTATGCAGACTTTTCCAGATTGGTGGGAATTTTATGGTACTGGACGGCACGTTATTAGGCAAGTCGGAAATGCGGTTCCTCCTCTTTTTGCTGCACTCCTTGCAGAGCATCTACGTGTGCATATTTTTGAGGAAACTAAACAAAAGAGCTATGAGGATTTTATAGACATATTAGGGCTTGGTTATCTTCAAGAATAAATAAAAAATGATAGCTCATGATTATTGATTTGTTCAGCCATAAAATACATTCAAGCGGCGATGATTGGCCTGATAAATTAGCGGAGTTGGCTGCAATATTTGGTGAATTTGATGGACAGCTTTATGACCGTTTTGCGTTTGAAAGCCGTCTACAGCGTATTAGTCCACGCGCATCTTACCTAACACAAGCAGTGTCTGCATTACCTTTAACACAAGGTGGTAGGTTAGATGTATCAAAGTTTCGTGATGAAATAAGTGCTTATCCAGCGTACTTAGGGCTTTACTTCCTTGAGAGATCAGCATCTGGATGGGTAGTTAGAGTTAGTGAGACAACAAAACGATTTTTGTTAAGAGAGGAGCCTGATGTTGCCTCGTTTCTTCGCCTTCAACTGCCTTTGTTCCAATATCCAAATGCAATGGGAGCGGCTTACACAAGCTACTCTAACAATCTCCGAATTCAAGCTAATACAAGAGATCGAACATTAGGATTTATAGAACAAGGTATTCATTTTTCACCTGTACGACTTATATCAGTTGCATTGAAGGCAGATGCTAAATTACGCGATGTCGAAATTTTTAGTGCTAATGTAACCTTTAAAGAAATATTTGGATTAGCGAATTCTCCAATGGTCAACCGAAAAGCTTTGCCGGATATTGAAAACGTTATAGTAGCATTAGATAGTATTCGACAAGGAAAGGCTTTAGTTCCTAACAAATTTGAAAGCAGATTTCATATCTTACGACATACTGAAATGTTCGATGTTAAACGTTGCATTCAACTTAGGGATAGCGTAAACGAGGCTGATCGCGAACAGTTGATAAGACGATTAGATGCAATATGCAGTATCAAAACTCAACTTAACGCTTTTGATAACTGCATTACTGCTAGAGACATTGAAGATGTAATTTCTAGCGGTGCATGGGGAAATTACTTTGATGGGGTAAGAGTTTTACCATCTCAGATTGTTGAGGTGCTAACAGACGATAAAGCACTTGAATCAATTATGATGCTTGAACCTGTTACACTTAGAAAAACTGAAATGATAGTACAGCCAGTTGCGGAAATATATCCTTTTAGAGATAGAACATCTTCATTGTCGCCTGTGAAACCGTATGATCGTAAGCGTGAGATGGCAGATCCTGAAATAACAAAAATTAAGAGACAACGCCGAAATTTATTACACAAAGAATTAATTGATAAGATGGATTATTGGTTACGAAATATCGGCGCACAACCTAAAGAAAACGACCATATTGATCTGTTTGCAAAAATCCCATCCGATGGCTCATTTATTTTTGAAATGAAAAGCGGAGGAGAAAACTTATTAGAACAGATTAGAAAGGGGCTTAGTCAACTTTACGAATACAGGTATCGTTATAAGTCTGTAATTAACGATAACCACATTTCTCTGTGCCTCGTATTACCAGAAAGTCCTGATTCTATCCCTTGGATAACAGAATATTTATGCAAAGACAGAGAAATCAACATCTGCTGGTTTGATGAGAACGATGATTTATTATGGCCAACTATTTGTTCTGAACAGATGAAAGTATTAAAAAGGCAATAATTCGTAATATTATATGATTTATTTATTCCTACTATAATTAAGAAAAATTTTATCCAATTTTAAGGCTTATCTCTAAAATTTTCATTATTGCTGCTATTTTAATTTTATTAAAGTTATTTTCAGTTATTTTTTGTCTAGTTAACATATTCTAAGCAATTTGTTTTTTGAGTTATAAATATCTCGTAATAATACCCGAATTCAGCAATAAGCCTCGACCGGGTAATAAAGCTAGGCTGCATTGCCTCTTAAATACCTTACTGCTTCTTGTCTATGGCAATCTTTGGTAAGAAATTAATTACTAGAGTTTATTATAGATTTATGACGAGCGCACTATCGGTATCGATTTGGATCATAAGCACCACCAAATTTATACCAAGATAACAATTTCTCTATAGATTTCCTACGTGAAGTTGTAAAATAAATGAGAAATGTTTGTTCACGTACATCTTCTATACTAGGAAATCTTGATATGATTTTTCCATTACTATCTACAACTTCTGTTGTTACTTTATTGCCATAAAAATCAGTCCCTTTTGTATATAAAAAACGCCAGATAGTTTTAAGAGTAACATCAGAATTTGACGAGGTTACAAATTTTTCTTTTACTAGCTTAGATACTTCTGGAGTCATCATTAATCCGAGTCGTACGAAAATTTTTTGTGTGCTTCCCGATTGAATATTTATAGGTAATTCTAATCTTTTAGTTTCTCCATTTTCAAGTAGATATAAACCTTGATCCATACCTGTATACCAATTTGCTGGAAAATCTTTTCCTACTTGAATAACCTTGTAATTGATTACAGATAAGTCACGATTTCCTAGATTAGATAAATATACTTCCCAATAGACTGAGATAATTCCTTGCCCACCACCAAACTCACGAATTTCTGTTTTACTATCTCCAACCGTTTTGACTGAGCTAACTTGGATACTATCAGAGGTTTGATTTATATAGTTTGAGATAATTCCAAAAAATATAAGTCCTCCGGTTAGAGCAGCAAACAAAGTAATTATTAAACGTTTTCTAGCTTTAATATGAGTCACAAACTGAATTGATTGTTTCTCTTTTTCAATGGCTATTTGCTCTTTCGGAGAGGCTTCGTATGTTTCTTCTCCATCTCCACGACGAATGAGAACTGTATATGGAGAATATTCTTTTTTAGGCGTTTTCAATTGTTTAGAGAGCCTATGTAAATAAGGAGATGGTGGAATGGAAACAACGAATAATTTTATGCCATCTACTACAACTTCTTCACATTGAATATCAGGAAGTCGGGGTTGGCAATACGAATTTATTTTCTGAAGAATCTCTTTTCGTGTAGGTATTGCATTTCCAACATCACGTAGAGTTGGAGTACCGTCGGCTTTCAACTTATCATCAGCACCTACAACAAGATATCCTGTTTGTGCAGCAGTTCCAGTATTACCATTAGCAAGTGCAATAACATCTTTGATCAACTCTGCCCATTGTTGCTCTTTGGCCTTCACCCATTCCTGAATATCAGACTGAGTTGTAGGTTTAGGTTCATAAATTTTGTACAGTTCAATCTTAAAGTCAAGCTTTGCGCTCTCTTCAGGTTTCCAAACAAGTTGCCGTAGGGTGGTGCTATCCATATTTTTAGGACATTAGTTAATAGTTATTTAGACGTTATGTGCTTTCCAATTGATAAGGCGACTAACACTACTTGAGCGTTTGCACATCAGGATAGTTAAGAATTTTCGCATCCACCGTTAATAAAGGACAATTATAAAATCTCGCTGTAGCCACAATAAGTTGGTCAAACGGGTCGCTATGGAAGCCGCTTAATTGAGTTGAATCAATTACAACCGGCAGGGACAAATTTAACAGTTGTACACCAGGATAAGCTAAAGCAACTTCTAACCATTTATCAATAGCCAAAGGTAAAATTAATCTATTTTTCTCTACCAATTTGGCTACTTCCCAGCATGAAAGAATGCTGACTCCTAAACCGTCCGGTTCGTAATCTTGTAGCCATTGTCGCTGTTGTTGGTTCAGTCGTGAATCGTTCTGAACCCACCAAACCCAAATATGAGTATCAAGTACAATCATTGCAAAACTTCCCAGTCCTCTAAAGCGACGGGTTCTGTGGGGTCGTCATAACGGTATGGCTGTGTGTTGTGCAAAGGATAAGAATTTGTACCTGATTGGGGTAAATGTTGGGCTTGATGCTGTGGAGTTTTTGTTTCGAGAATAATCACTTCCACCGCATCCCCAGCGTGAAAGGGTAAACCCTGTAGCGTCAGAGTTCCATCTTCAGTTAAAACAACTTCTATCTTGTGAGCATTCATATTTCAACACAGTAAGCAGGGTTTTCAGTCTGAGTTACAGTTGTAACAATGTAATAATGTAATTAGATACAAATGTAATAAAGTAATTAATTACATTATCTCTTTAACTCCGACTCAACTAGAGCAATCATATACTCCTTAATAGTCATGCCCTTTTGGGTAGCGCGGATTTTAATCTCCTGGTGCTGTGCTTCGGTGACTTCAAAAGTAACGCGCTTGCTTTTACCGTTGTTAACTTCTTCAGTAACTATAGTGCTAGGCACTTCAGCACCATTGCGACTTTCTACCCATGCTGCTGCTTCTTCAGGAACAGATGTTTTCTGAACACTTGGCTTTAAACTTAATTTTTGTGATTTTTTAGTTTCTGTCATGATTCGCTTCCTCTGTTGCTTCTAATATTTCCTTAACAACTGCTCGTACTTCATCACTTGCAGCACTTTTGGGGGCAGTTTCCAAAACCGTACTCCCAATATTCAAACACTCGGCAAATGCGACCCTTTGACTTATCTGTGCTTTCAGCACTGGAAAGGGGTATTCCTCCAAAACTTCCGTCACCTCTCGGCCAAGAGCAGTGTTCACTATTTTTCTGTTGATCAAAAACGCTGCTGTTAGCTCAGGTTTATATATAGTGGCCTCTTGTACCAGTTCTACTACCTCATGCACTGCCCACACATCTAGGGGAGATGGTTGTACAGGAACTAACACAAAATCCACTGCCATGATTGCTGATCTGGTTAAGTCAGAAACTCTTGGCGCACCATCAAGAAAAACAAAATCATACCCAAGCGATAGTTTGGGCAACTCTTTGTGCAAAATAGGACGATCTAAACCAATGACGCTAAATGGAGCTTCACCATTACGTGCTGCTGCCCAGTCACGGGTTGAGCCTTGAGGGTCAGTATCAACAAGTAATACTCGATACCCCTTTATAGAAAAAGCATGAGCCAAATGGATGGATACTGTGGTCTTGCCACTGCCCCCCTTTTGGTTCAAAATCGCAATTTTCATAAATGTGTTTTTGTAAAAATGTAATTCATTACGTTATGACAAATTTCAAAAAGTCGCAATATCAAGCTTAACGCTTAAATTACAAATTTACAAATACACAAAACAACATTATTACAAAAGTAATTAATTACAAATTTACATCTGGAGCTAGAGATGGGAAATTTTTCTACAGCCTTTTGAAGCCAGTAACTTTAAGTAATATTAATCACAACTGATTTAAGATTAAACTTAATTCCAAGATTACAGATTTACAAATATACAAAACAACATTATTACAAATGTAATTAATTACAAAAATACATTTGTAACTAGAGATTGACTATTTTCATACAATCGTCGCATCTCAGTAATTCCTAGTGACATTAATTACAAAATAAATCTAGTGTCTGTTGTTAAGGGAAGGGATTTTAATTCATAAGTAAAAGTCTATGCGTAATTAAATTAGTAATAGTTTTACTGATGATAATCAAGTCAGGTAAGAAAAAAGTAAGAAATTAATCTGATATTTCTCTTATAAGCCTTGCTTGATAAGGGTTTGGGGTAGGTGCGGTTGAGCAGGTTTGTTGCTCAGTCGGGGCTATTGGAGAAAATTGCGATCGTCTCCGACGAGGCGGAGCATCGTTGCCACTGTCCAAAAGTAAGAAAATCCCGCCCCGAATTTCTGAGTTTTATTTGTCACAGCCGAGACTTATCAATGATTTTGAAAGCCAATGCTGTGTATCTCTATTGCGAAGCCGGGGGTAGAGATGTAGAAAACAGAATGTTTAAAATAATACTTATTAACTTGTGTATGGTTTTAGTAGTGCTAAATTGGGTTTGTCTGTGAGCGATCGCGGTATATCGCTTTGAATAAATGAGAGTGACCCTTACGCAATTCTCAAATGAAGGTATTCTTAGAGGAGCGATTTTGCTCCGCATAGAAGCTCCTCATGTTTGCACCCAAATTTGGACATCATCTACATTTAATCCTTATCAAGAACTGTACATCTGTGTGACTTGAATCATTAAATGAGCCAACTTGTGAACCATAAAATAAGCCACAAGTAACGCCAGATTAAGCTTTATAGCTACAACAGATATCAAACTTTGCATTAAATAATGAGCTAGAGTTGATTTTTTGCACCATAATATGAGCCTAAGTTTTAAAAACACTTGTGGGCAAAACTTTAAATAAGCAACCCTCAAATAACAGCACAATTATCAACTTTTATTCCAAGATATGGTTCACAAAGCTCTAATTATGATTCAGAACCATTGTTTTTATAGGAATTGAGTCTATTTATGATAATTCTGGTGGGCGATCGCTATCCTCGCTCTTTCATTAAATAAAAATGATAATCAAACTAGGAGGTGTTGTGCGAGCTACGCTCGCACAACACCTCCTACCCCCCTACGTGATTATCATTATTAAAATAAACTCGTTATCACATAGTGAACCATAAAATGAAACCCAACTTTGCGAAGCATATCTTGAGATAAAAGCTCATTTAATGGTTCAAGTCACAATCTGGCTGGGGCAAATTCGAGACTGTCAACTACCCGCAAAAATGATCATTGATGAGGAAGGTTATGGGGTAGAGCTTATAGCTGAGTCCTTGAGTAATGCAGTTGTGGAATTGAAGATTGACCCGTGGATGTGCAGTCATGACACTACAACACGCCTCAAAATAACTATTGAGTCTGATAAATTGATTAAGGCATTTTATGATGGAGTTATCAAATTTCTTCAAGATGAGTATCAACCATCACAATGGTCATACATTGATGATTTGAGCAATATAAATTGGGGAGCTTTGCTCAAACCATCTAATATAGATGGTCAAAATTGGCGAACACGTTTAGCAATGTACCGGGGCGGACGTGGCAGGGTTAGTGAAACCGGACGTGAAACTGTATGGAACCAATTAACGCCCTTACAACAATGGCTAGTTATTCTACATGATGTAATGTTATGGATTACCAATTTAACAGCTAACGGTCAAATCACAGAAGCCTACGCACTTGTCAGCTTATACAAAAATTTACCAATTGATATTGCTTTAGGTGAATTTGATGCAAGTTGGTATTCTCAGCAAAGAATCGAGTTAAACAAAAAATATGGACTGCGTGAGAACTTCATAGAAAGACGAACACCTTATAATCATAGTGCTTCAGCAAAAGCAAGGTTAAAAACACTAAAGCTTGGTCAACTTGTAGATGGCACTATCCATAAAATTAAATCCTATGGTGTCTTCGTTAATATTGGGGGATATTATGCGCTACTACATATTGCTGCAATTTCTCAACAGACTGTTGAGCATCCACAGCAAGTTTTTCAAGTAGATGGGGTAAAAGTAGCCAAGGCGCATTTTGCCGCCATGCGTCGTCTGTAAACCTTACTCAGACTATATTTCAGAAAAAAAATTAACTTTTACCTAAAATTTAGGATTTGGCAGACTAGAGCCACTACTTTTAGCCGTACCATTTGAACCCCTCTAATTTTTGTAGCCTGAAACCCTTGTGGCTACGTGACAAAATGCTGTGCCAAATAACTTAGACTTTTATTGGTACTGTCAAAACAAGCGTTTTCTCCGTTTTTTGATGAAAAGAGGGATTTTATTTCTGTAGCTCCTTCATGGCAAGCTTTTCAAGCTTTACGTGGCGGCAAAATCTGTCTTGGCTACTTTTACCCCAACTGGTTAGAAAAAGGTCTGCCGGAAAATCTGAATTTGCGGATCTCATTACATGCTGGCCCAGTTTACCAATATGTAAACCCAGTAACTAAAGATACTAGTTATATTGGCACTCATGTCAGCTATGCCGCGAGAATTGAATCGATAACTCCGCCTGGCAAAGTTTATGGCAGTCAAGCCTTTGCCGCACTAGCTTGCAGTCTAGGAGTTCAGGATTTTAGTTGTGATTATGTAGGACAGATTCCTTTCGCTAAAGGATACGGTACATTTCCTACTTATCATGTACGCCGACAAACAAGTTTTTGATGCATCACAATTAATGTTGATTAAAAACATAGCAAACCTTATAGTAATTTCACCAGATCAAACCATACTAGACGCAAACTGAGTAACTTAATATGACAGACGTTTTTATCTCCTATTCGCGCCGGGACAAAGAATTCGTCGTTACTCTCCAAAACGCACTCAAAGCTCAGAATCGTGAAACTTGGGTTGACTGGAAAGATATTCCTTTAACTGCTGATTGGTGGGCAGAAATTGAAGCAGGGATTGAGGCAACAAACACCTTTGTTTTTGTAATTAGCCCAGATTCGATTGTCTCTAAAGTCTGCAATCAAGAGATTGAACACGCAGTTAAAAATAATAAGCGCCTTGTGCCAATTGTGCGGCGAGAAGGCTTTGATATGGAACAGGTGAATCCTGCGCTTTCTAAGCACAACTGGCTGTTCTTTCGGGAACAAGATGATTTCGATAGTGTTTTTCCCCAGCTAATTCAAGCGATTGATACTAATTTAGAATATGTGCGTGGGCATACGCGCTTGCTGATTCGGGCGCTGGAGTGGGAGAACAAGGGACGTAACGATAGCTTTTTGTTACGTGGGACTGATTTAGAAGCAGCAGAGCAATGGCTTGTTTATAGTGCTGCTCAACAACCACAACCTACAGAACAGCAGAAGAACTATATTACTAAAAGCCGCGAAGCTGAAGCAGCGCATCAAAGATTGATGAAAGCTGGACACCAGGCCAGGCAGATGGTTCGCATTGGCTCTGGTGTGCTGGGTGTGATGTTAATACTAGCAGCAATAGTTGGAGTCTGGGCAAACAAAACTATTCAAGAAGCACAAGAAGGCACAAGGCTAGAGCGAGAGGGAGTAGCAGCTTTACAGCAGTTTGAGGTGCAGTCAATAGAAGCCTTATTCTCAGCTATGAGCGCAGGGCAAGGCTTGCAGCCACTAGTTAAGGATGGTCGCCCTTTAGAACAATATCCAGCCACCAGCCCCATATTAGCTTTGCAAACAATTTTAGATGGGATTCAAGAACGGACGCGGCTTACAGGGCATCAGGATACGGTCAACAATGCCAGTTTTAGCCCGGATAGCAAGCTGATTGTCACTGCCAGTTCTGACAACACAGCGCGGGTATGGGACACAACGGGTAAGCTGTTAGCCCAACTCAAAGGGCATGAGAGTTATGTCAACAATGCCAGTTTTAGCCCGGATAGCAAGCTGATTGTTACTGCCAGTTTTGACAAGACAGCGCGGGTGTGGGACACAACAGGTAAGCTGTTAGCCCTACTTCAGCATGAGGAAAGGGTCATGAATGCCAGTTTTAGCCCGAATAGCAAGCTAATTGTTACTGCCAGTGATGACAAGACAGCGCGGGTGTGGGACACAACAGGTAAACTGTTAGCCCTACTTCGGCATGAGAGTTCGGTCTACAATGCCAGTTTTAGCCCGAATAGCAAGCTAATTGTTACTGCCAGTGATGACAAGACAGCGCGGGTGTGGGACACAACAGGTAAACTGTTAGCCCTACTTCGGCATGAGAGTTCGGTCTACAATGCCAGTTTTAGCCCGAATAGCAAGCTAATTGTTACTGCCAGTGATGACAAGACAGCGCGGGTGTGGGACACAACAGGTAAACTGTTAGCCCTACTCAAAGGGCATCAGGATACGGTCATAAATGCTAGTTTTAGCCCGGATAGCAAGCTGATTGTCACTGCTAGTTCTGACAACACAGCGCGGGTGTGGGACACAACGGGTAAGCTGTTAGCCCAACTCAAAGGGCATGAGAGTTATGTCAACAATGCCAGTTTTAGCCCGGATAGCAAGCTGATTGTCACTGCCAGTTCTGACAACACAGCGCGGGTGTGGGACACAACAGGTAAGTTGTTAACCCAACTCAAAGGGTATCAGAGTGTGGTCAACAATGCCAGTTTTAGCCCGGATAGCAAGCTGATTGTCACTGCCAGTGATGACACAGCACAGGTGTGGGACACAACGGATAAGCTGTTAGCCCTACTTAAAGGGCATCAGGATACGGTCATAAATGCCAGTTTTAGCCCAGATAGCAAGCTGATTGTCACTGCAAGTGGTGACAAGACAGCGCGGGTGTGGGACACAATGGGTAAGCTGTTAGCCCTACTTCAGCATGAAGGAGCGGTCTACAATGCCAGTTTTAGCCCGGATAGCAAGCTGATTGTCACTGCAAGTGGTGACAAGACAGCGCGGGTGTGGGACACAACGGGTAAGCTGTTAGCCCTACTTCGGCATGAGTCTTACATCAATTCAATCCAGACAAATGCCCAGAGAGACACAATGCGTAAGCTGTTAGCCCTACTCAAAAGGCCTGAGAGTTCGGTCTACAATGCCAGTTTTAGCCCGGATAGCAAGCTGATTGTTACTGCCAGTGATGACAAGACAGCGCGGGTGTGGGACACAACGGGTAAGCTGTTAGCCCTACTTCGGCATGAGAGTTCGGTCATGAATGCCAGTTTTAGCCCGGATAGTAAGTTGATTGTCACTGCCAGTTTTGACAAGACAGCGCGGGTGTGGGACACGACGGGTAAGCTGTTAGCCCTACTCAAAGGGCATGAGAATTATGTCAAGTATGCCAGTTTTAGCCCCAATAGCAAGCTGATTGTTACTGCCAGTGATGACAAGACAGCGCGGGTGTGGGACACGACGGGTAAGCTGTTAGCCCTACTCAAAGGGCATGAGAATTATGTCAAGTATGCCAGTTTTAGCCCCAATAGCAAGCTGATTGTTACTGCCAGTGATGACAAGACAGCGCGAGTGTGGGACACAACGGGTAAGCTGTTAACCCAACTTCAGCATGAAAAAAGGGTCAACAATGCCAGTTTTAGCACCGATAGCAAGCTGATTGTCACTGCCAGTGATGACAAGACAGCGCGGGTGTGGGACACAACGGGTAAGCTGTTAGCGCTACTTCGGCATGAAAAAGGGGTCAGAAATGCCAGTTTTAGCCCCAATAGCAAGCTGATCGTCACTGCAAGTGGTGACACCGTGCGGGTGTGGCCGGTGGAAAACTTAGAGCAACTTTTGGCTCGAGGTTGTGCCTGGCTGCATGATTACCTTGTTACCCATCCTCAAGGCTTGGAAAAACTATCAGTATGCCAAAATCAAGCTATTTTGATGGCAGCAGTGCCATTTCTGATTAGGGAAGGTGAGGAGCAAGCAAGAAAAGGTGATACTCAAGAAGCAGTTGCTACCTTTCGTAAAGCTTTGAAGTGGAATCCCAGCTTAAAATTTGACCCAGAGGCAAAAGCAAAGTCATTAGTAGAAGCTGCAAATCAACTTAATAAGGGTGAGTAGGTAGCACAGGTAGGCAATATTGATGCTGCTGTTTTTCATGCAATTCAGTTTTGATAATTTCCGTATAATTGGGGACTACTTTCACGCTAATCAAACTGAGATAAAGCCCTATTCCCAAATCATTATGTGGAGTTTTAGGGTAAGCAGTCCACAAATAATCTGATGATAAATCCAGATGATGAGCAACCAGTTTTACCATTTGATTCATGAGATTGACATTGATTATTACACCGTCTGTTGTTATTAGTTGCCCTTTACGGATATTCTCAGCACTAGGAACATAATGTCCCCATATCCGACCAATTGCCCGATATTGTAGAGAGTCTATAGGGGCAAAAATATTTTGATTATTTGGTAATAATTTTTGTGTATCGGTAGTAATAGTCATGCTCTCAATTTTCAATCTCTCACGAAAATGGTTTGTGATTTATCAAATATCTCTGTTATGAGTTTTCAGTCAGATAGATGGATAAAAGCAGGAGTTTTAGTTACTAATTTTCCACTAGATAATTGTAACAGTTATGGGTATTCAGAAAACTAGCTTTCAATAATTGTTCAACTACTTTTCACAACTACAAAACAATTTATTGGCAGTGGCAGACACGATATAGATTGAGTTAAGCGGTTAAGAGTTGTGCATTTTTGGGGGAAGGAGTATAGAGTTCTGGAGGATAAAAGTTACTGTCAATTTCCACTATGCACTACTAGCCGCAGCTTTATTTACCGTGATAATCCTCTAGTTCGAGCCATTGATTGCTGTTGCTCATGTTCTATATATTCAAGTAATATCTGCTTGGCTTTTTGCCAAGTCTCAATATCTGACTGCCTGACTTCACCTATATTCACTACAGAATATTCAGTCTCACTTTGAGGGTTACGGTTGACTTTGACACGAAATACCTCTCCTCGTTCATCATGAGTAAACACTAATTCTCTACCTTGTTTTGACAGATTAGAGTGTTTAAATCTCAGGCTATCTTTGCCAGTATCTTCAATTAGGTGATTGATTAGCTCTACACCTACGGGGACTGCTATAGCTAATAATTCTTGTCTTAATTGCTGTTGTTCTGCTTGTTGTGATTCAGGTGATGGTTGCTGTTTGGCTAACTGATTTTTAGCAATCAATACTAAAGCTCTGGCTTCTTCTTGATTCCATAGTGCGGGGCTGACTTTGAGTATTTCTGCAACTTCTGGGTCGGTTTTACCATCTTGTATGGCTCTGACCGCTACTTGTTTATCTCGGTCTGTGACCAATTCATTCTCTAGTTCTAAGCTGTAATGCCTGTATAGCTCTAATGATTGAGTCTGAGTTATTGGGGGTTTAATTTCTGTTATAGGCTCGGATTGTTTGGGTAATATCTCCAGATTATCTGTAGTTATAGTAGATGTTGATTGCTCTATTATTTGCTGATTAATTCGCAGAATCGGGGCTGATTCTATGAGGTCAGTGAGGCGTTTAATTGCTGCATCATCCCGTAATGGTTCATAATTTATGGCTAATTCACTTTGAAGTTTGGTAAATGAGCATTTGTATTTATTGAGATTACCTCCCTGTTTCCATAGCAGTCGGGGGGAACCATCTTCATTAACCGAGCCGACCTCAATACCAAACTTAATGCCTCTGACTCCGCCATTATTGTAATAACTAACGATGGTTTTGATTTGATGTTCTGACCATAATCGCTCAATAAACTCTGGCATTGTGGGTTTATCAGTTGCGACTTGCTCAATAGCTTGTCTCATTATTTCTTCGCCTGGAAGTCCATCTCGTTCGATTCGTTCTCGTTGATTACGAGTCATGGCTTTCCGTTTGCTTTCCCAACTACTCTGTACTGGTGTGAGGTTAAATTGTCGCTCTAACAATCGGGCTGAGTGTTCCGAATGGGCGTAATTATTCCAGGTACGAATGGATTTACCATCTAGGTTATTGACCCTGGATGCAACGATGTGGGTGTGGTCGTGTTTTTTGTCTGAATGTCGGGCTATGAAGAAGTCATAAGCGGGTAGTTCTGTCTCTATAAATTCATCAACTAGCTGGTTTAACTTGGTGTCGGATATCCTTTTATCAGGTTGTTTGACTTGGGCTTCTTCCCCTTTTAACCGTGATAGCACAATGACATTTGCAAAGTGACGTTGGGAGAGATTCGCCAATTCTTCATCATTTAAATCTCTGTCAGTCTTCGGTACACTCAGCATGAGGTGATAACAGGGGTCTTGTAGTTGGGGGTTAAGGTGGGCTGACAGGGTGAATTGCTCTACTAATTTATCGGTGGTTATCCCGTACATATTCCCGCCAATAATCTCGGCTTTCTCTTTCTCTAATACGTATTTGGTAGTACCGCGAAATGATTTATTGGCTTTGATTTTAGTAATCATTTCGCTAATCCTCGTCTGGTATAGGTTGAGATAAGCTGGCGTGAGTTTGTTTTAATAAGGCAGTTAATTCTTTTATAGTTTGCAGGTATTCTTTGACATTATTGGTGAGAGGTTGGCTACCAATTTTTACTGCTTCGTTGATGGCTCTGGTTTGTTGGTTGAGGTTGTTACCAATTTTTTTTAGCTCGTAGATGGTTTGTCTGTTGACTTCGGGGATAGTCAATTTTGGTTGGGGTAAAGGGTAATCAAATAATCTCGCTCTTATATAGTCACTTTGCACCACACCATTGCACCGTTGTTCTAGCCTAGTTTTTTCAGCAGTGCTTACCCTAAAGGTAATGGTTATTTCTCGCTTTGTATCTGGCTCTACTTTCCGATTACTTAGTGCTAGAGCAAGTTGATTACTAAGGTTGGTGCGTGGGTCTGGCTGCATAACTGGGAGTTTTACTATTTGAATTTTTATTTTTTAACCGGGTGATTCGCTGTAGCTGCTATGGCACGAAGTGCCGCGCAGGTAGGCGAATCACCCGGAACTTTTGGACTAATTTACCCCTTGACAATACCTCTATAAAGGGGGTTTGGGGGACACCCCCAACAAGCAATGAACGCCGCTATTCCGAAGGAATAGCAGCACCGCAGGTGCGTTACGGCGTATTGCTTGCCTATGTCTCCGCGCGGGGTCTTGGGGTGGGATGAACCAGGGGGCAGGGCGCGGGATTGGGTACAACGCCACAGTGCGTAATCTGGGGCAATCCTGAGATGTGCCTGTGTGTAAGGGCTGGTGATACGCCAGAACTTATTTTCTTGTTTCTGCTTTTTTTAGCCTAGTCTACTTGGGTGAGTGTGTAGCTGTTTTTTGTTTCTCTTCG
>NZ_CP063799.1 GCF_025860405.1 Tolypothrix sp. PCC 7712
TAAAAAATCAATAATGCACCAAAAAAACACCAATTTGGTGTATATTAAGTATAGTGATACAACTTAGTGTGCTGTTTAAGGCAAAGCTACTTCATTGTTTTTTTGCTGCAAATGCCACATTCGTTCTTCCAATAGGAGGATTCGGAACGCCATGTCACATAAAAACGAAGCTTACTTTGCGTCAGAATCACATTCGACAAAGAGTAGAACGCAGTCGTCTGCCTCTATTCCTGCTGATGGTATTGATTCTGAGACGTATCCAAAATCTAATTCAAAAGCAGAGCAACCGATCATCCCACTAGAGGATGATTTACCTAAAGGTAAGCGTCTATCTGTTAGCTTCTCTAGCAGTGATGTAAAGAAGCTCGACTGGCTGACAAACTCACAGCAGATCACTCAAAATGAGGTGCTGAGGAAGGCGATTGCCACTGAGGAGTATATTCAGCGAGTCGTCCAAACCGGCTGCACAATTCTCGTCCGAAAGCCAGATGGCAGTATTGCAGAAGTAGTTTTTCGGTAATTTAGAAATCAATTTCTATCAACAACTACTCTTTACAAATTTAATGACGGTGCCACAGAATGAACAAGCCGTTTGAAAATAAACAGCCAGAGTTTGAAAGCTATCAGTCAAATGACGATAGCTTCAGTGATGATGAAGAACAACAGCTAAAAGATTGGGAACCGCAGGAAAAACCTTTTGATTTTAGTCCTCCTGGGAAATCAACTTCTGCCATTTTTTGGAAAAAAACTGTTGAGATTGTCAGTAGACCTAAAGTTAGGCGCATTGGAGCTGCGGTAGTTATATTGAGTGCTACCGCCTTGTTAATCTCTGAAGTAGCTAACGCAGAATCGACATAAACCCTAACGAAGTAGATACAAACGACGAGATGGCAGGATTGTAGCCGTGTGATACGCCGCTAATCAATCCTCCCTCTCTTACTTTTCGTTGTTTAGGGACTGATGTACTGATTCAGAAAAATTTTACCTCTCCCAATTTGGCGCAGATATAGCAAGATGCTGTTGGCGAAAGTGTTACGAACTCATAGACAAAAGTATTACAACTAAAAGCTGTAACGATAGATTCAAGGTAGGAGGTTACGTAATACTGGTATTTACCTATAACGGCAAAATAAACTAGAGTAGGTTTGTAATGATTGAAACAGGCGTAAATAAGTAAACCAAAATTTTCAACAATAACGAATTTACTAGGTTTGAGTTTTTGCTCTAGCTAGCTTTGCCACTCTAGGTATTTACAAGTATGGGGTGAAATGAGCAGGCGAACAGAAACTTACGCTAAGGAATTGATTAGCCATTTTGAATCTTGCGATCGCCACGGATAAGACTGTACCAATTGAAGTCTCTGAAATTTAGGAGCTTCAAACCCTTGCTGTGCCGTATTAAATTGTTGCACCAAATAATCTATAGGTTTTGTTCTGCGGCCATTTTATCCTTTTAAAACGGTCACCTTATCCTTTAAGCGACAACTTTATCCTTTAAGTTACATCAGTTGCGGCAATATTATGGGTTAACCGACATTTACTTTATCCTCTAACACTCAACTTCTACATCGCACCGCTACATCTACACCTATGGGCATGGTTTGAGGGCTTCGCAATGCTTTAGTCTTCATAGTTACCATTACAAATCGGCACTTTTAAATGAAAAGCTGCCTAGAGAAACCAAGCAGCAAGTTAATAAACACTAAGTCAATTCTAACCCCATGAACATCGAGCAAACAGTTAACATTCAAGTTAATGTAAATCCTCAAATTCACCAGAACTGTGAATTTAAATCTGCGTATGAGCATTTTGAAAGATTGCTCCATGTTGATGATAGTTATTTCAGTGGTCTAAACGTTGGAGAGATGCGAACTTACCGATTTAAGAATGGTGATGCTATCGTCTATTCCTTAGTTAGTGAAGCATCTAGCAATGGCATAAAAAACTATGTCATTGAAATTGAACATTTTATACCCAAGAACGCTTGGGAAGCTTTAAAACAAAACCAAGGACTATTTAAAAAGTGTTGGCGTATTCTTCAACGTGGGGTTGCTCGTGCTGACAGTTTTGAGTTTTACATACAGATTGCTATAGCAATTGGCGTTTTATCAATTCTATTTGCATCGAAGATTGTTTCAAGTGATGTGCCAGAGATAAAAAATCGTCCTCCCGTACCTGAACACCAAGCACCGAAGTTACCAGAGAACAAATAAATTGAGTGATAAATAAGTTTTAAGGGGCGTGTCGCTTACGATCAAGGTAAAGCAGATAACCCCATTAAGTACTTTGCGGCCCCAGAGAATCAAGACTTAGGCGTAGTTAAATATCTCCGAAAGCCAGTCTACAAACTGGATTTAGCCCCTTTTCCTACATCCTCTTGACAAAAGTGCAATCACTCTAACCTCTCACTGATGTTCCTGCCCTGTGTAACTTAAGCATGTACGCCGTCAGATGTTGCCAAAAGTTGATATCACTCGCTGATAGCAACGATTTATCAACCGACGCTATGGGAGCAAGCCGCAACCAGAGAAAAACCCCTTCACTGTACCCCAACAGCTGCATAATAAAGGACGGTATTGGAAACCACCATTCTCAATACCGTAGCTTGCGGGGAGTCATGAGCAAAGATACAGAACCAGTCGAGTTAGTTGTAGTCCAAAAATTAGAAAATGCCCTCAGTGCCAATATTGAGGCGTACTTTGCTGGTGTCATTGACTCTGAACCCGATGTTTTGGAGGAACTGCTGAAATCTAAAAATAGTGAGGGAACTCGTCGGGCTTACCGCAAAGATATCACGGATTTTTTTACGCGCATGACGGGACTGCGCCCGAATCGGGATTCTATCTTGGAGTTTTTACACCTGGACGGTCACAAAGCCACGCTGGTAGTGACTAAATATAGAGCCATACTTGCGTCAGCTGGATTAGCACCTAACACGATTAACCGCCGACTGGCGGCAATAAAATCTCTGGTGGCCTACGGGCGAAAGCTGGGGGTGTGCAACTATGCGGTGGATGTGGATAGTATTCCAGTGCAGGCTTACCGCGATACTAGCGGTGTCAGCGAACAAGAATTTTTGAGCGTAATTAAAGAGTGCGATCGCTCGACGTTAGTGGGGAAGCGGGACTATGCTTTGTTGCTGCTGCTGTGGGGTAATGCGCTGAGGAGAAATGAGGTCAGCACCTTGGACTTGAGACATTTTGACGGTACTAAGGGAACGCTATCAATTTTGAGTAAGGGCAAGCAAGTCCGAGAGACAGTTAATTTGCCAAAAGTCACTGTCATAGCGATTACTGACTGGTTGATTGCCCGTGGTGGCGATATGTCTTCGTCCCGCCCGTTGTTTACTTCGGTTGATTTTTATGCAGAAGGTCACAGGTTAACCGGGGATGGTATCTATAAAATAGTCAAACGCTTGTTTAAACGGGCTGGGGTTGAAAAACATATGTCGCCGCACCGATGCCGCCACAGTGCTATCACTGCTGTACTTGAAAAAACTGATGGCAATGTGCGTAAAGCTCAGAAACTCAGCAGACACGCTAAACTAAATACGCTCCAAATTTACGACGACAACCGCAATCGTGACCAACTGGAAATGTCTGAATTATTGATGGATGGGTTGGATTGAATACGTTGCCACTTGTTAGAACTTCAGTTCAATGGGTGCCAAATTGCAGAATCTTTCAGGGATGTCGGCTCAATGCCCAATAGCTCTATTTAGCAGAATTAAAAGGATCTAGAAAACGCTTCATTATTCAGTTAGATTTTGGCGATAGCAACCATGTGACAGGGACTTTCGCCCCGTTCGAGTAAACGAATTGTATCTGGTATCCTGGCAGACTCCCTATTGTAATTGACTACTCTTCTAAAAGTGTTTTTGCTGCCTCATCTAATCTTTGGTTGGCCTCTTTGAACAAATCAAAAGAGCGTCTGGTAGCAACGCCGGAAACAAGAGATATTGTTGCTGTTGCTACAGATGCCGTTATGTTTCCTTTCGACAATGAGACAGCAGTTAAAACACCAAAACTTCCAGCTACTATTGCTAGAGTAATAGCAGTGTTAAAGCTCCATTTAGCTTGTCGAGAGCGCTCTTCATACCATTGTTTTGAGATATCATAAGAGACTACAATACTCTGTGTTCTTGCTGTTGTTACAAGTTGGTTCATTGGTTTATCTTGCAAATGGGGTGTAATAGCAAATGAGTTTTTGTCTTGCATAGCTTGTTCATCCTTTCGTTGTGATTTTTGAAACCAGCCTGGTTATTTAGTAAGCTCTCAAGCAAGTGTTCTAATTTAGAGACTGTCAATCTACGTTATTCCTGTAGTTGAGCATTAATGCCAGTTGCTTAACCTGCTAACCCAGTTATATCAGCCTTTTTCATGGGTTTTGGTAGCTGGAACTCTTAAGAGTTCCGACCCATTTTGATCGATCTGACTTATTGGATTCTTTAACCTTGGTTTCTTTTGTAGGGCCACATATTTTCTACCTGAATTTGAAGGTAGGCTTTGAACATCCCTAACAAGTGAAAGCCAGTCATAATGTTGACCCATAGTTTAGGTTTTTTCTTCTGAACAAGTTGTTGATAACGCCAATCATTCAAGTCAGCCTGCCAATCCTCGGGAAGTAGACTAGCTAGAAAGCCTTTCAGTTCTACTAGTCGCTGTCGATTCCTCTGTTTTTGCACCAGAACTAACACAATCAAAAGTAGAACCAACCCTAGCAAGAACATTAAACCCAGAACCAACCCCAGGAACAGATCATGCGCTACCACAAACCCCAGAACCAACCCCAGTCCTATAACCAAAAGCAGAACCAACTCTAGCAGCAACCCCAAACACCGAAGCCACGGGCCGAAGATTCCATCCTTTGGGGCGAATGCCCATAACACCAAACAGAACCCTAGCCACAGTACCAGAAACAGTCCTAATCCCTGCCCTAACCCTAACCCTAGAACCAACGCCAACCCTAGAACCAACGCCAACCCTAGAACCAACACCAACCCTAGAACCAACCCCAGCCCTAGAACCAGGAACAACATCTGTAACAGCCCCATATTCAACGTTAGGCTCAACAGCAGTTTCTGCGGCTTTAGCTCCGGCAGTTTCTGCTTCAACGTTAGGCTCAACAGCAGTTTCTGCGGCTTTAGCTCCGGCAGTTTCGGCTGCTCCATCTCCGGCTGGAACTGCCGTTCCAGGCATTCCTGTATGAATTTTTCAAAATTGTCAAAATAAACTTCGTCTGATTGTTCCATCTGTTT
Source organism: Tolypothrix sp. PCC 7712 (assembly GCF_025860405.1). GTDB lineage: Bacteria > Cyanobacteriota > Cyanobacteriia > Cyanobacteriales > Nostocaceae > Aulosira > Aulosira diplosiphon. Next base: position 5,257 of record NZ_CP063799.1, read on the forward strand.
AAGTTCCTTGCAGGCCAGGTTGACCTTGTGCTGCACCACGATTAGCTAATTTCTCGCGGTATTCTTGAACTTCCCTTAGCACGTTTGCTCCTAAACCCGTTACTTTGTAGTATTTACGCCTAGCTCCACCTGTTTCATCTTGCTCGTCACCCCATTTCCAACTAACTAATCCCTTCTTCTCAAGTCTGTTCAATGTAGGGTACAAACTTCCGAATCCAATTGGAATGGGTCTACCGTCATTTAATCCATCCAATATTTCCAGCCCATACATCTCTAATCCTCGTAGCAGAGTGAGAATATCCTCTTCTAAGGCTGAAAGCTTTACTCCATCTGTTTCATGCTTTTTTTCACTCATGTCTTAATATGACAATTCATCGCTTGTAATTAATATAGTACTATACAAACATATAAAACTATAAAATTATCAAAAATTCATTTTGATGCCATCCGTGAGAGGTTAAGGTAATTGCAAATTGTCACTTTGCAATCAGGTCTTTTTTGGACTTGAGGTGCGACCGAGCAATAAAGCTACGCAGTCGAACTAAAAAAGATGCTTGCAGCACAATAATTTCTGTTTGAATAAAATAGCGTTGCTTACTTTTTACTTAGTCCCTAAATTTATTTGGATTTTCTGCGCTTTCCAATCGACCACGCGACTTCTCCTCGCTTCCTAGTTCCTGCCCTGGTAAAGACAAAACCTGCATCTTCAAACTGTGTACCGTATCCGCGAACAGTAGAAGGAGATAATTTCAGTAGAGCGGCCAGTTCTTGAGTGCTGAGGAGCCAACCATTCTTATAAGCTTCTTCTAATGCTCTCAAGTGAGCAACTGGGTCAGGAGCTAATGCCGGAAGCTGGCGGACGATAGCGGGAATCAGCCTTGTAACCAAACCTTCAATCAGTTGTGGCAGTTGACCGAATTGACTGGCGGTCAGTCCGGTCACTGTTAACTGAGCGTCTCCCTGACTGGCAGACTCCGTGTAAGAATCAAAATCCTCCTGCTGAGTGCCTCCCTGACTGGCATAACGGTCAGCGAACTCCGCCATACTGCCTCCCGTTTTCATGTGAGTGTCTAGCAGATCCAGCAATTCTAACTGCTCTCCACTGATGTAAGACTTATTGCCAATTTTGGTTGGCTTGATGCCTAACCGATTTATGCGGTCATAGAGGACGGATTTAACAATTCCGTACTTATCAGGAAGCTGGGCTACTGGCACTCGGTCGATTTTGGTCATAGTCGGCGGTCAGACTGGCAGACTGTTTGGATAACAGCATAAACTTAGCGCTCTTAATTGGCAATTCGCGTAAAGCAGCATTGGGAAATGGACTGAAACGGTGCGCGTTTGCCTCTGGTGTCAGCGAAACCGATAAGTTCTATTATCGGTGATCGCTCCCTAGTAAGTTTCCCATATAACCAGGGGGCGATCACGCCTTTGGTGTTGAGGAAGCGGAGATTCATTCAGATTAATTTTGTTGCTAAATTGAACCAAGCACTCCTGTGTTTGGCGGTTATAAGTTGCTTGTGTCACTCTCCTTTCAACAAAACGCAAACTTTAAAACTCTGCTTGGGGTCATACAACTCCATTGCTTTACTCCTCAAGCCATCCACTCTGCATAAGCGTTTCCCGAATTCGTCAACAGTATTCTTTGGGGTTTACGGTGATAGACGCGATTGAATGAAAGCATAGCCATGATCAAACCTTGGTATCATCCTGCAATTCAAGCTATTGAGTTCATCAACGATGTCAGGACTATCAAAATCTTTGGAGTTACGATTAAGAAAACACGCTGAAAGGGGTGAATGTTGACGCAGATGGGTAATAACTGAAGCATAGACAAGAGCATCTTGAGGGCTGAGATCATAAGGACTTTCACAAGCCGCTGCCTCAGAAAGAATGTCGGCAGTCAGGGGAATGACTTGGGCAATTTTTAATAGCCGCTCCCGATACTGCACAAAGCGATCCCTTTCTTCCTCATTACTTTGCACCAACAATAAAGAAATGTCTTGAATACTGCGGATACGATTCATGTAAGAGGCTGTGCGCGATAGTTGCCGCAACTCAAGATCGAGGGCTTGTTGGATATCCTTGCGGTTCCTGGCTTGGCGACTGAGTTTTTCATGAGGTTCAGCTAGACTATAGGCTGGAATGACCAGTTGACCATGCCCTGCTTCACATAGCTGCAAAATTTGTTCGCAGCTGGTACACTGTTCCTGTTGAAAGGCTAGTTCCAGAACAAAGTTAGTTTCAACGTAAATATTCACGCAGCAGCCGTATGCTCGAATTTCCCTCCCGTTATAGCATCATACAGCCCTGATTCTATCAGCCATTGTTGCGATGTATCGGTATCCTCAAGGGGTTCGGACGCATGAATGATTTTCCCTAGCCACGATGCCACAATCAGTTCAAAGCTCTCACCACTGATTTTGTCCTCACTTACTCCAGCCTGTTCAAAATAAGGCTGAAGAATAGGGCGGGCATCAATACTGTAATTTGGTTCGCTCTGCTTGAGTTGGTCATCAGCACCCGTCCATAAATAGAAGCGATCTGGAAAGACCATCAGGAAATAAGGAGCTTTCGGAAAAGTACCGTGGGCGAGAATATTGCGTCGGAGCTGTGCAGCCCACTCTCTTGAGGCATTACGTTTAGTCTTCACCTCGACAACAAGCATCCGTTGACCACTACGGTCATCAACGGACAAATCCCAGTTACTATCTTCCTTGGAAAACATAAATAAAATGTACTTTATAAGAATAAAATCTATTTTACAGACTGATTATTTTAAAACAGGCACAAGGTACTCGACCTGAGCCATTACTTCAACTAAAAATAGATTTCCAAGCCAGTATCTTTGCTTCTTTCGCCCCTTATAGTCGGCATTTGGGATTTTGACAACATCAGAGCGAAATGCAATGACTGTAAGGTATCCAAGCAAAAATTAACCCCAATCGCGATCGCCATCTGTGATGTCGTGTTATATGGGGAAGACGACATTACACTCTTGGGGGACTGTCTAGTGATCGCTTTTAACCATCTCAAACTACTCAAGCAGCAGAAGCTTTTCAACCAAAACTTTTTGTCCAGGGTGGAAATTAGAACAGTCTAACTTAGTCTTTAGTCGGAAATTCAACAAATCATAGCTAGGTTCCCCATTTGGATGACTTGCCCTTGGTGGAATATCGAGTGCTTCGATTGGACAACCGCCAATTGTGGAATCTGGAGTTACTCTAAAATTCAAAAAAGGTAACTCAAGGTGCTTGACTACAATATTCCGCAAATTACGAGAATGCTGAATAACAAGCTCCACTTCAACTTCGATCGCAGCTAGCAACTCCATGTTCTCTACACTTAGATCCTCAACATTGATACTTCTACTAATAGCCATAACTTTTTGGGCATTTGGTGCATTTTTATGTACCAGTTTAAGCCCTACTATTTAAAACCCAATCACAGTCGCTTCTAGCAGTTCACTTGCGAATGAAACTAGCAGACCACTGATTGAAAAATATACAGTATCAGGTTGAATATCTGCCCAATTATCGGGTAAAGCTTCCATTAAATTAATACTGAAAGTGAAAGCACAATTTATTTGAGTTAAGTAAGTCAGTTAAGTAACTGAGTTGCTTAACTACTCAATATTAATTTCTTCAAATGCTTGCTCTAGAAGGATTCTCAGAATTTCTGATTTCTTTCTACCAGTTCGATTAGCGAGGTTAGTTAGCTTTTTGTGCATATCTGGAGACAAATCCAAACTAACTCGAATAGGTTTTTCTTGACGGGGTGAATCCTTAGTTAATTTGTCTAATAAGTCACTTGATTCTTTTTCTAAATTCTGCTCTGACTGTCTAGGTTTTTTAGAATCATCCGCAGGTTTACCATTTTCTTCTTCTCTACCAAAGATAAATTTATCAAGTTTCTCGTTTAATGGTTTTCGTTTATTAGTCATTTAAGTAAACTCCAAATTTCTTGGCATAAGGAATCAAATTCTTCGGCAGCTTCTTTAGCCCCTTTCATTGACCAAACAGTTGTATCTTGAGAAAAAGAATCAGCAATAGCTTGTCGATTGTGAATTACAGTTTTTAATAAGTTGACCCCTGGTATTTCATTTAAAAAAGCCAGTGCTTCATTTTTTAGCCGAGTATTTTTAGCAGCACGAGAAAGAAATATTGCAGGCAGAGGTAAACCACCAGATATTTTTTGGGCTGATTTAATTAAGCGAATTGCCTCACTTGCAGAATGTAAATCTAATCCTGTTGGTTGAATCGGAGTTACTGAGACATTTGATAAACATAAAATTGCGCGTGTTGATTCAGTAACATTCGGCGCTCCATCTACAACTACAAACGCATAGTTTTCTGCCAAAACTGGCAGTTGTTCAATTAAGTCATTTGCATCAATAATTTTGGATGTCGGGATGACATTAGCAAGGGCGGACATCCAAAAAGAACCACTCGCTTGAGCATCAGCATCAATGAAATGGACTTTTTTACGTTTTCTATGCAGCCAAAAAGCAAAATGCACGGCAGCAGTAGTCTTGCCGCATCCTCCTTTTTGATTACAAAACGAGATCACTGGCATTTAAGGAACTCAATTACTTAACTTATTTGAGTATAAGCGTCAGCAATGTCAGATGCTATACATTTGTGAACAATGGGCTTCACCAATAGGTGAGATGTACTAATAATCATTTGATTAACTTAATTACTTAACTTAGTTACTTAATTAAGTTCTATATATAGAGTAAAGGCAATGATATTGAAGGTAATATGAATATTTTATTTATGAATATCAGTATAAGTAAGAAATAAAAGTAAGAAAAAGTTTGATAACTAAGCTGAAAAGCTTTGTTGACAAGGGTTTGGAGAGGAGCGACCGCGCAAGGAAGTTGCGACATAATGGCTCTCACAAACCTTATAGGTAAAGATATTGAGCGAACTAATCAAATTTTTCTTAACTCAGTTTCTTACTTGCAACAAAATCTATAAGTAATTGATTGATTATTGATAGTAAAGCATAGGTTTATTTCTATATAGAACTGATACTAATATTTAAGAAGATTTAAGAACTCGTTGCAATTAGGCGGCGATAGCGGCAACGAGTTCGTCTTTCAACACGACTCATCGACTAAAACCCCTAGAACGAAGCGCGAGTTTTCAAATCGCCGCTTCATTGACTTGTTAGCTGGCTGGCAACCGTCAACCAATTCAAAAATTATGATAGAAACTCTAGAACTAGCTGATTGAATTTTTGTGGATGCTCGATTGGACTCCAATGACCGCACTCTTCAATAATCTCCAACTGAGCATTAGAAATAATCTTAACGGCATTCTGAGCATGGATTACAGGAACCATCGGATCTTGTCTGCCCCAAATAATTAGGGTCGGAACCTCGATAGTATGCAATCTGTCAGCAATTGACTGATAGAATTGCCCCCAGATATTAAAGTTTGAACGACCTAGATTTAATGTTGCTTCTGCTGCTCCTGGAAGCGTTGCCATTTGATAAAACTCTTCGACAATTTCATCAGTGATTAGTTTTGAGTCGTACACTGCCTGTTTACACAACATCGCTACACCTGATTTGCTTGGTGAACTAAACAACTTAGCTAAACCAGGAATTGTGGTAACTCGAAGCAGAAAATTAAGTTCTTTCCCTAGACCCGCACTGCCAACCAGAATTAGTCGCTCAACTAATTGTGGGAAGTTCAACGTTAAAGTGAGTGCTACTCCACCGCCCGCAGAAGTTCCAATCAAATTTGCCTTGGGTATCTCTAAAACCTTCATGAAATCTCGCGTGAACTGAGCCATGAAGTCAAAGGTGTAATGAGCAGCATCGGGTTTATCGGAACGACCTGCACCCACCATATCAAACGCATAAACGCGATGATGTTTGGCTAATTCAAGGATATTGTACTTCCACAACTCAATGTAGCCGCCACCACCATGAAGCAAAATGACCGTGCTGCCTGAATCTCCCGCTTGCCAATATCGGGTATTTACAGAGCCGACTTTGACATACTGATCTTGCAATTGTTCAGCTTGATTCATCTCAACCTTACCAAACTGTAACTTGGACTTCAATTTCTTCTGTCTCAAAATTTCACTGTTGCAGTTTCAGTATGGCTTGTAAAGTAATACCAATGAAATGTAATAGTTTTTACGGTCAAAACTGTGCTAAAAATCGCCATTGGTTCTCAATTCTGTCCCCTGCATTGTTTATAAGGATAATCCTCTATCTCTAGTTCTTGATTGCTGTTGTTCTTGCTCTATATAGTCAAGCAATATCTGCTCGGCTTTTTGCCAAGTCTCAATATCTGACGGCTTTACTTCACCTATATTCACTATGGAATACTCAATCTCACTTTGAGGGTTACGGTTGACTTGGACACGAAATACCTCACCTCGTTCATCATGAGTAAACACTAATTCTCTACCCTGTTTTGACAGAGTAGAGTGTTTAAACTTCAGGCTATCTTTACCAGTATCTTCGATTAAGTGATTGATTAACTCCACACCTACGGGGACAGCTATAGCTAATAATTCTTGTTTTAATTGCTGTTGTTCTACTCGTTGTCCTTCAGGTGATGGTTGCTGTTTGGCTAACTGATTTTTAGCAATCAATACTAATGCTCTGGCTTCTTCTTGATTCCAATTAGCAGGGCTGGCTTTGAGTATTTCTGCAACTTCTGGGTCGGTTTTCCCATCTTTTATGGCTCTGACCGCTACTTGTTTATCTCTGTCTGTGACCAATTCCTTCTCTAATTCTAGGCTGTAATGCCTGTATAACTCTAATGATTGACCCTGGGTTATTGGGGCTTTAATTGACGGTATAGCCTCGGATTGTTTGGGGATTATTTCCTGATTATCTGTAGTTATATTAGATGTTTTTTGCTCTATTATTGGCTGATTAATTCGCGGAATTGGGGCTGATTCTATGAGGTCAATGAGGCGTTTAATTTCTGCGTCATCTCGTAATGGTTGATAATTTACGCCTAATTCTGTCTGAAGTTTACTAAATGAGCATTTGTATTTATTGAGATTACCTCCCTGTTTCCACAGTAGTCGGGGCGAACCATCTTCATTAACTGAGCCGATATCAATACCAAACTTAATGCCTCTGACTCCGCCATTATTGTAATAACTAATGATGGCTTTGACTTGATGCTCTGACCATAATCGCTCAATAAACTCTGGCATTGTGGGTTTATTCACTGCTACTTTTTCAATCGCTCGGCGCATTATTTCTTCACCAGGAAGCCCCATACTCTCGACCCGTTCCAGTTGGTTTCGAGTCATAGCTTTCCGTTTACTTTCCCAACTACTCTGTACTGGAGTTAGCTGAAATTCTCGCTCTAACAGTCGGGCTGAGTGTTCCGAATGGGCGTAATTATTCCAGGTACGAATGGATTTACCGTCTAGGTTATTGACTCTAGATGCAACGATGTGGGTGTGGTCGTGTTTTTTGTCTGAGTGTCGGGCTATGAAAAAGTCATAGGCTGGTAGTTCTGTTTCTATAAATTCATCAACTAGCTGGTTTAACTTGGTGTCAGATATCCTTTTATCAGGTTGTTTGACTTGGGCTTCATCACCTTTTAGCCGTGATAGCACAATGACATTTGCAAAGTGACGTTGAGAAAGATTAGCTAATTCGTCATCATTTAAATCTCTGTCAATTTTCGGTACACTGAGCATAAGGTGATAACAGGGGTCTTTTAGTTGGGGGTTGAGGTGGGCTGATAGGGTGAACTGCTCTACTAATTTATCGGTGATTCTCCCGTACATATTGCCGCCAATAATCTGGGCTTTCTCTTTCTCTAGTACGTATTTGGTAGTGCCACGAAATGATTTATTGGCTTTAATTTTGGTAATCATTTCGCTAATCCTCGTCTGGTATTGGCTGAGATAGGCTGGCGTGAGTTTCTTCTAATAGGGCTATTAGTTCTTTGATTGTTTGCAGATATTCTTTGACGTTACTGGTGAGAGGTTGGCTACCAATCTTTACTGCTTCGTTGATGGCTTTGGTTTGTTGGTTGAGGTTATTCCCAATTTTTTTTAGTTCGTAGATAGTCTGTCTGTTGACTTCAGGGATAGTCAATTTTGGTTGGGGTAAAGGGTAATCAAATAATCTCGCTCTAATATAGTCACTCTGCACCACTCCATTGCATCGTTGTTCTAGCCTAGTTTTTTCGGCAGTGCTTACCCTAAAGGTAATGGTTATTTCTCTCTTTGTATCTGGCTCTACTATCCGATTACTTAGTGCGTCAGCTAGTTGATTACTCAGGTTGGTGCGTGGGTTTGGCTGCATAACTGGGACTTTTTATATTTGAATTTTTATTTTTTAACCGGGTGATTTGCTGTAGCTGCTATGGCACGAAGTGCCGCGCAGGTAGGCGAATCACCCGGAACTTTTTGGACTCCTTTACCCCTTGACAATACCTCTTTAAAGGGGGTTTGGGGGACACCCCCAACAAGCAATGAACGCCTCTTTTACCGCAGGTAAAAGCAGCGCGGAGCGCGTTAAGGCGTATTGCTTGCCTCTGTCTTCGCGACGGGGTTGGGGTAACGAGAACCACGGGGCTACACGCGGATTTGGGGGAGTACGTGACTGTGGGACACTGCGGGTAAAGTGGATGTGCTGCCCTGTGTAACTGGAGTCATGGTCTGTTAAACAATCTGGTGAGAGATGGGATTCTGCTGGGCTTTAATGACGCTGTTACTGCTTTTTTACACTAGTCTACTGTACTTATCGAGTAACTTCTTTTTGTTTCTTTTCGTCACATGACAACAAGAATCTTAAAGTTTCTTGTGAGAGAGTTTTCTTACAATGGGATAATTTGTTACTAACTAAAATTAGGGTGTAGAAGCTAGGAGTTAGAGAATAGGGTGTGGGCTATAGAGAAAAGTGCATCAAATCATCTTTTTTTTTACACCCTGTGCCGTTACCTACATGGTTAAATCCCATCATTGAATTGAGGGGAATTCCTACACCCTACACCCTATACCCCACACCCTCATTAACCTAACTATGCCCCGTAAACCTAAAGCTGTTCCTTTATCCAAAGTAGAAGATATCCAAGCTAGTCTTAAACAAAAGGCGGCTACTCCGAAAACTATCAGTCTGGAAGAGTTGGTTAAAAGTTTGGCTAAACCTATTCAGGATATGTTGGACGCTGGCTACTCCTATGAGGATGTTGCTGAGGTTTTCAAGGGGCATAGTGTGGAACTAGCGGCTAGTGGTATTAAGAGTTTTCATAAAAGGGCATTAGCATCTACTGCGTCAAACAACAGTCATCCTGAGTCTACTGCTACTGTTTCTGATTCAAACTCTGACTCTGATTTAACTTCTGTAGACACTGCAACTAATGATGGTGTCTCACCGATTGAGTCAGATGTAAATTCAGATGGTTTATCGGCAGACTCTGCTGTTGAGTTATCACATGAATCTAAACCTCAAACTACTAAAAGGAAAAAAGCTGGGACTAAGACTCAATCCCAGTTCAATATCACTGATAGGAGTGATTTATGAAACGCATTGTGATGATTTTGGGCGGTAAGGGCGGTACTGGTAAGACTGCTTTTACTCGTTTACTTTTGGATGTAATGCATTCGTTGGGAATTAATTATCTAGCTTATGATGCTGATACGGAGAATCCAGAACTCTATGAGTATTATCAAAGTTTTGGCTCTGGTGTCCGGTTGTTAAACTTTATCGAAGTGGCTGAAGCGAAGAGATTTTTTACGGAAGTAAAAGCCGATACTCCTGATGTGGTTGTGGTAGATATGCCAGGGGCTAGCGGGAATAAAACTAGAGAGATTATTGGGAAGTTTGGGTTGTTTAAGATTGCTGGGGATTTGGGTTATCGGGTGACTCTGGTGACGGTGTTGAATTTGGGTTATTCAGTGATTACTAGCTTGAAGGCAATGTTGGAGTTCTGCGGTAATCAGGCTGATTATGTGGTGGTAAAGAATCTGTGTTGGGATAAGGGGTTGGGTTTTCTACGTTGGGAGAATAGCAAGACTAGGGCAACTATATCAGAGTTACAAGGCATTGAGATTGAGATGCCTGAGTTGGAGTATTCAACTTTTGATATGTTGATTGAGAAGGGTCTGCCTTATTCGGCGGCGACGGAAGAGAATGGTTTTCCGTTTGGGGATTATCTACTGGTGAGTGGGTTTTTGGATCTGGCTAAACCTGAGATTGAAAAGGCTGAGGTTTATTTAGGGTTGCAGACATCTCAGAGTAATAAGCCAGAGAAGCAGGAAACTACGTCATCAAAAGCAAAGGCTTCAGGCCAGTCAAAAGTAACTGTGTCTTCTTCTCGTCGGGGTCAGAAGAAAGCTACTGAGTAATGACGGTAATAGCAATGACGGATAGATAAGAAATCAGAGGTTTGGGCTTGATATAGGGTCAGGCTTTGGCTACACCATGCCCCAAAAAAGTAATCTTGGTACGTGAGTTATGAATAATAGCAACGGCAAGAATAATAACAACTCCTCTACTGCAAATAACAATTCAGTAGAGTTCAGTGAATTAGGAGAAGTTAAAACGGCACTGGGCAGATTATATAAGGAATTTGAAAGTTTTAAGCAGTCGCAAAAAACTGAACGCGAAAGGGATAGGGCGGAGTTACAAGCATGGGCACAGACGAATCTTATTCAGAATCAACTTCTCAGCAAGGCGATGGTGACTATCGAAATGCTGACGACGGAATTGAAGACTCAGAATCTCTCCTCCAACGAGTTAGAGAAGAACAATGCAGATTTAATGCAGCAATTGACTCTCTTCATGTCGCAGTTACAGAATACTCCCACATCGTCGCCCATGTTAGAGAACTTAGAGTTCAAAGGACTGAGGAGCGAAGTCGCCGCGCTCAAGTCGAATTGGAACGACCTAGTGAGTCACACGAACAGGTTGACTACAGTGATTCAAGAGTTGAGGAATACTCCACCTCCGAAACCTATCACGATAGAGAAAGAGGTTTATCGCTCTGAACCTATCAGTAAATATGGCACGATTGGCATGTTTACAGCTTTTTCTACTTTGTCGATTTTTTTTATTCTTAATCTGTTTATTCCGGTGAGGATATCAGACGATATCCACGACTATTTACAAGCTATTTGGCAGCGTACTGGCTTTACTAATACCAAGCTACAGCGGGTTGAACGCTATCTTGGTACTGACCCTAAGCGGAGAAAATAAGCTAGGGGATCTGAGGAGGCTCTTGAGGCTGGGGGGGAAAGAAACTTACTGTTTAATGGCTCTTCTCTCCCCCCGCTCCCCCTGCTACCCCAGCTCCCCCTGCTCGCCTTAACAGATAAATTTCTTAACCAAGTCGGGGGGTCAAGGAGCCGCGAGATGTTATCAAAGGGAGTTAATGCCTGAGTTAATGCCTTGTGGTTCCTGCTTTATCTGTGTTGAGTTTACTTGATTGTCCAATGGATCTGTTATCTCTATAGATACCGTTAGTGGACGTTTATCTGGTGGGGTGACTTGGGTAAATTGGGGTGAATCTTTGGCTAACCAATAACGGAAAATAGCATCGCGTCCATCATCGTCACCAACCACACGGTAAATTCGCTGGCGTTCGCCGCTGCCATCTCGACCGAGATATTCTAGTTTAAGTCCTATCTTTTTGAGCAAGCGCCGCAAAATTACAACTGGGCTATCTTGGTCATTTAGGGTAATACCTAGCACGGTTTTTACTTGCCACTTAAAGTGCAGCGCATGGTTAGCCATTGTGATTAAATCCTCATCATTTCCCCGCAGTTCTCGGTCAGTGGGGAGAAAATTAGGGATGCCTAACACTTCTAATGCTGTAATGATTAAACCAAGTTGACCGCCGTTAAAATCTGGTAGCCAGGCGCTTTTAGCTTGCAGCATTTTTTCACCTAACTGTCGGTCTCGTTCGCTGACAAATTTTCTGCCAACTGTCAGATAATAATGTAGTTTTAGTTGGGGGTAGTAGCCGTCATCGTCCTTTGCTACTAGTTTGGGGGTAATGTCTACACCGTAACGTTGCTGTAAATTATATTTACGTTCTTGGTAGCGTTCTGAAGTGGTTTTTGTGCGTTGCTGTTGCAGTGCCTCATATTTGGTTTTAGTCATTTCCTCTATGTCAGCATCAGCTATGGCTTCACATTCAGCGCTGTAAACTGATTCTTTAACGGCGGTGATTTCGTGAAGTAATTTGTCAGCATTTTCGCTGTCGGTGGCATCGATAATCAGATGGCCTTCTTCGCGTAATCCTTCCAGCACGGCATCACGGTAGGCTATCATTCCGGTGTTAATCCGACAAGCCATTTTCCCCCAGACGTTTAAGGCAGTGCGGTTAATGTCGATTTCATCGTTGATAATTAATGCCGCATTTTGCAGCAGCTGCAAGTTAGCTTGAAAGCGTTGATGTTCGCTGGCTAAAAGTGATTTCAGGTTAATGGCACCGTTGCCGATTTGTCCTAAGCCATGCGGTGCTACCCAAATATGGCGCGGCACATCTTCACGTACACGGGCTAAAGCTTGCCGGGTGGAATTTTCGGCGGCTACGCCCTGGAAGCATCCCCAAACGCTGGTAAAATGCCCTTTGATGTCAATGCTGACTCCTGTGCCAATGGATGGGGAGACGATGACAATATCATAGGCTAGTAGCACTGTATTCAGGTGGCTAATGCAGCCGTAAGCGGGGTGTTGGGGGTCGGCAATTGTTTCTGAGTCAATGCGAAGTATTTTGAGGAAAGGGAATTGTTTGTCTAACCTGGCTGCTAGTACTTTTGTTCCCCACTTGGATTTAGCTTTTTGTCCATCCACGGCGATGAAAACTCTGCCGCCGTTTTGAATTTCGCTTTCTAGGGCGGCTAACCAGTCAACTGGATTTTTTTGGTTGTAGTTGTGGATTTTCCAAGGTTTACCTTTCCAGGTGTTGACGACTATCCAAGGTTTAATGTTGACATTGGCTAAACCTGTGACTAGTTCTACTGATAAGTCGGACAAGTCGGCATCGGCGATGATCACTTTACCGCGTCCAGGGGAAAGGGCGTTTTTGAGCAGCTGGGACAGTTGTTTGAGGACTTCTACGCGATGCTTTTTCACTTCGGTGGCGGCGGTGAGGGCGTGCCAAATAACTTGCTCGGCTTCGTCAATGATCACTAGGGGTTCTCTCCAGTTGATGGCGTTAAATTTGGCTTGGCTATGGGGGTGTAAGCTGTCTACGCACAGGGCAAAGCCAAGTAAGCTGCCGGTTTCGGAGTTTCTGACTTCGGTGACGTAGGGGATACCTACTCTGTCAGCGATCGCTTGGGCTAACTGAACTCTGTGGGATAACAGGATGACGGGTTGACCGTTGGCGATTGCATCTGCGACTATGGGGGCTAATGATTCAGTTTTGCCTGTGCCTTTGGGGGCTTTTAAGCCAATGAGTTGGGCGCTATCTGGGATGGGCAGGTGGCCTAAGTATTGCTGATTGAGAACTAGGGCGGCTTCATAGGATAGGCGGCTGTATTGTTTAGCAAGCCATTGTTCAAGGGTTTTAGCTGATGCAATTATTTCTTGGGCTACAGCTGGCCCCCGGAAGGCGATGAGGTCGTCAATGCCTTTTTCTGGGTAATTCCATTCTGTAACTTGGATTTGACCGCCGCACTTGGTTAACAGTTTGGCAGTTTGGGCGATGGCAATGTTCACCCGTTGCACTGTTTCTGGTTTGGTGTCGTGGTCAAAGCAGATGGTGAAAACACGCCCCAGTGTGGCGAAGTGTTGCAGCTCTGGAATCAGATGTTTTTCGCCTATGAATTGCCCAAATTCATCTTTGGGGCTGCGGTAGCCGCCGTTGACACCAGGGAGCGCGATTGCGGCATAGCCCAAAGTAAGTAACGCCCCGGCTTTTTTGGCTCCCTCACAAATTACAATTGGGATGTTATATTTCCATACCCAGTGCCAGAAACCATTAGCTTTATCTTCATCGCTGATGGATTTTTCATAGCGTGCGGCTACACTAGCCCAAATGTAATCCGGTACTGCTAGGAAGAATGCCCGTGTTGGCACTCGCAACGGATGTTCGTATTTGATGACTTTATGGACTTTGTTCGGATCTCGCCTGGGGCGATCGGGCTTCATGCAGCCCCACTGCATTGAGCTTTCATCGTTGAGTGGGTCAATGCCACTGCACCACCAGGAAAGTCCTTCGATGTGGCGATATTTCTTTAATACAGAGTCCCTAAGTCTTCCGTCGTTACGGCGGGGGATGTTTTGACCGTAGAACAGATAGTCATAGGCGGCTGTGCCTGAGACTGAAATAACGTTTAATTCAATAATTCCTGGGTCAACGGCACTGGCTAACCATTCATTCCAGTGGGTTGCTTCTATGTGAGAGGGGCGGGAGATGATCTCGATCCTCTCTGTGACTTCTATTTGTTGAAGTCCACAGCTACTATTTTTCACAGCTTTTTCCCTCAAAACTTGGCTTTCGTGCCTTTGGAGGGGTTTATTGCGCTGCTATACCTTATATCTATGAGATTTACTGTTTTGCTTATTTAGAATCTTTTTGGGCAAAAAAATTGATAAATTTTGGGGCAAAATTCGGCAGTGAAAATATAGAAATTTCCACAGGAACTCATATAATATGAGTAAGCAGCGCGGAATAATCTCTTTCGCCAATCAGTGGTTAGAGCTTCCAACTACCAATCCACTTTTTTGGTTCTCTAGAGATAAACCCCGCTTCTCAATATTTGAAATATTTAATTTTCTCTGTCGGGCAAAGCGTTCACTACTTAGTGACTCTTTGTCCTTTTAATTTTTGGGGCTGTTGTATATTTACCTCCGTTGTATGTTTAATTTGAATTCTTGCCCGATCTTACAGAACTTATAGTCCTGTTTGGTATAACAAGACTTGTTTTTTTACTTGAAATTACTTAATAAAAGTTGATAGTTTTTCGAGCAATTGAGGTTCTGCAAGTTGTTTTTATTCCTGCAACCTCACCTCAAACTTAAAATGGGGAAAAGTAACAGGAGTCAAATTTATTATATAGCTCTAATACTCTAAAATTTAAGCTGAATTTTTCTTGCCTCTTCTTGTAAGCCAGTCTTTAATCAAATCCCTGACTACATCTTCCATAACCAAATCATCTTCCGTGCAAGCAAGCTTAAAAGATTTGTGTAGTTCTCGTGGCACTCTGGCACGGACATAAACAGGGTCATCTTTATTGGTTGATGGTCTTCCTGGTTTTTTCTTTTCCTCCATAGCTCAAATACTCATTAATTAATTTTCTTAATTATCGCCAAAGTATAAGAAAATATCATTTTGGAGTATTAGAGTATGTGAGTATTCGAGCTATAGTAAATATGTAAGCCAAAAGTAGTCACCCAACAAAGGCAATAGAAGCCAGAAAGTGACATTATGGCTTGCCCAAAACTGGATGTGCGAATTTAAGGCGATAAGCGCCTCTAAATTCTCGCAAGCCAGAAAAATCAAGACTTTTAAAAATTCTGAACCATGACAGCTACATACACCAATGCCAATTCTTGGCTCAGTCAAGCATCTTCGCTTGCCAATTCTGGACTAAATGCCCTCATCGCAGGTAAAGACCCCGGTGCCGGGTACGGCAAGGCCATCTACGGTGATTTTTCTGTGATGATGCCCGCCGCTAACTCGCTAGTTCGCAACCGCAACATCCACCTTCACGAAACCATTTCCAAAGATGGGTGCTGGGTGCGTTATGTAGAAGTGCGATTCGTTAGCTAGAAACTAGGCTCCGTAAGGATTCTAGGGGATTAGCTGCTAGGTAATAGCCTAGATAACTGAATAACAATGTAGGTGTGAATCCTACCCCTCAAGTGCTGAGGTGAAAGCCCTTTCCCTACTGTAGAGACTAGCCATCAATCGGTAAAGCGGGAATGAAAGGCGCTCTTACTGGGAGCCTAAACCTGGTAAGGAGCCGAGCAAGATATCCATGAGTACGAAAGAAAGACACGTTTGAATCATCGTAAAACGCATACAGCGAAATCAGGCTGAAACGCTGCGCCAAAAGGCAAAAGATAAGGGATTGGCGGGTTTCTGACCGACCAATAAGCACCCCCGATAAACTCGGTGAACAGTGTCACTCTAAAGGTATCAGTATTGTTATTCGGAACGAAGTAACCCGTCAAACGCTCTCAGGTACGCACTGAGCAAGGCGCAAGTGTGGTCGAATACCTGAGTAAGTGCTAACCGGATGCCTTGACGGGCAAGATTGAGTAAGAAGCGAACGCTTGGCTGTAATGGTCAAGATAGGCTGACGTACTCACGATGATTTGGTAGGAATGGTCACATTAGGAAGTATATATGTCTAAAACACTGAGCAATCAGATGGTGGAATGGAATAGCATTAACTGGCGAAAGCTAGAACGTGCTGTTTATAAGCTTCAGAAAAGAATATTCCAAGCCTCTCTACGTGGTGATACATTAGCAGTACGCAGACTCCAAAAAACCTTGATGAGGTCTTGGTCAGGAAAAGCCTTATCTGTCCGCAAAGTAACCCAGGATAACCAGGGTAAGAAAACCGCAGGAGTTGACGGCATCAAGTCATTAACCCCCAAGGCTAGACTTACTTTGGTACTAAGCTTGAACATTAACCAAAAAGTTAATGCTACCCGTCGTGTTTGGATTCCCAAGTCCAACGGTGACAAGCGACCCCTAGGTATTCCCACTATGCATGACAGAGCGACTCAAGCACTTGCCAAACTGGCTCTTGAACCAGAATGGGAAGCTCGTTTTGAGCCAAATAGCTATGGATTCCGACCAGGAAGAAGCGCCCATGATGCAATCGAAGCAATATTTAACAACATCAAACAATCTGTTAAGTATGTTTTAGATGCTGATATATCGAAATGCTTCGATAAAATTAACCACTCAGAATTGCTCAAGAAAATCAATACATTCCCAACAATGCACAGACTTATCAAAGCATGGTTGGAATCGGGTGTAATGGATGATGGACAATTCTTTGAGACTAAAGAAGGCACACCACAAGGCGGTGTAATATCTCCCTTACTAGCGAATATCGCCCTTCACGGGCTAGAACAGCTAGTAATAGATTATGCACATAGTCTAAAAGGTAAAAAGAGAATAAATCAACAAACCATATCCCTAATAAGATATGCCGATGATTTTGTAATACTTGCCAACAAAAAATCTCAAATCGTTGAAATGAGAGATTTAGTCTCAAAGTGGTTAGAAAAAATGGGTCTAGAATTGAGTCCTAGTAAAACCAGAATAGGGAAAACCCTGTTTAACCCGACAAATAGCCTAGAAGAGTCAGAAATGACCAAAAACTCTGGGTTCGACTTTCTCGGATTCCATGTTAGACAGTACAAGGTGGATGACAAACAGTCAGGAAAATCAACTAACGGTAAACTACTAGGATTTAAAACACTCATCAAACCCAGCTTGAAAGCGATTAAGAAACACTACGACGCAATCGCAGAAATTATCGACGCTCACAAAGCAGCCCCACAAGCCGCACTAATAGCAAAACTCAACCCCATCATTAGGGGATGGGTCAATTACTATTCGACAGTTGTAAGCAAAGAAACATTCTCTACGCTTGATTACCTAGTATACCAAAAGCTTTCCAGATGGGCGAAGCGTCGCCACTCAGGTAAATCTGGGTCATGGGTAGCCAATAAGTATTGGAATACAGTAGGCGGCAACAACTGGGTATTCTCAGTAACTAGAGATGGTCAAGTAGCCGAAACCTTAATCAGCCATGCTAGCAAGCCAATTGTTAGGCATATCAAAGTTAAGGGGACAGCATCGCCATTCGATGGAAACCTGAAATACTGGAGTTCTAGAAGAGGAGAACACCCCCTAGTTCCAACAAGAGTCACAAAACTTTTGAAAGAACAGAAAGGTAAGTGCGCTCACTGCGGATTGTATTTTAGGGAAGACGATTTAATCGAAATTGACCATATCATTCCAACTTCCGTTGGCGGAAAGGACAGGTACGGCAACCTCCAATCATTACATCGTCACTGCCACGACAGCAAAACTGCCAACGATGGTAGTAGAGGTACTCATAACTTGAGCCAAGTCATTGAGGAGCCGGATGAGGTGAAAGTCTCACGTCCGGTTCTGAAGACGAGCGGGACTCGTGAGAGTTTCGCTTAGTTTAATGGAACACGCCTCGACTTAAAAGACACTCAATTTTTTTGGGGAACTGCGGCTATTGCCCAAGCTGACCACACCCTGCTGCATGAAGATAAGGCTCTAAAAGCAGAACTGGCATTAGAAAGCATCCTGGCAGACTTAGCAGTTCTCAATATTTCCGATGGCATGAAACTGGCAATTAGCTTAAGTAACCACAACCCAGAACGCTGGGGAGGAGAAATTAAGCGCAGAGTCCAAGGTATTCATACCTTCCAACACAAACACCCCATAAATCGAGAAATTGTCACCAAAACAGTAGAAATCGCAGTTACAGGCATTTATCCCGAAGGATTTGGCAGCATAGCTCATTGCTTATTCGGAGAACCAACCCTAGCCCTAGAAGAGTCCGAAATTGCTATCGCCCTTGATATCGGTTCCTCAACTTGGCTAATTACCGTATTTAACGGCAATGGTGCAGTCATAGACCGCCATCTAATCGAAGGTGGATGCGGTACTTTACTGTCCATGATCGCTCTAGCACTCGACAAGCGAAATGACAAAGTAAGTCTGCTGTCTAAAGATGTTAAACACTCCCCTTCTTTAGTTAACCGGGGTATTTTAGAAGGCAGTTTCAGTTATGGCGGTAATCACCTGACAGGCAAGAATTTTGAAGCAGAATACAGCCAATGTCTGGATGAATGGTGGTCAACAAGGATTGAGAAATTCGCCAACTTTGTTACTTCTAGCAATTACCTAGATAGAGCTAAATACCTTGTTGCTTGGGGGGGTGGTGTAGGAATGCCAGTAGTGGATCAAAATCTCGCGTCATTGGGCTTTGTGGTTTTAGAAAATCCCCAATTTATCAATGCTTTTGGATTGAAGTTATTAACAGAAATATCAACAGGAGTCTAAACGAGTGTCAGATAAAACGTCTTACGAATCCCGGCGTATAACTATCTCGTACTTAGCAGTTTATGAATTGTGTCAAATGTTTGGTATCCCCAACGATGCACCAACACAAGCATTATCAGCAGCAGTAGAGAAGTTGATTTTCTCCGGTGGGGGCAGTGTGCAGACATTACCAAAAAATCAAATAAGTGCATCTACACCGACAGCAATTCAACCGAACAAAGTCGGACTAGCTGCTATGGTCAGTCAGTTTAAGGGAGTAGCTTCATGAGCAACTTAAATCTAGTCTATGACTCAACTTTACTTACTCAGTCCAAGGTTTATCAAATCGATAGAACAATGTACCAATACCTCTATAAAACAGGTACTATCATTGCGCCTCAGTATATTTTCCGTCCTCTCAATGGTCAAAGAAAGAAGGCTGATTTAAAGCTGAATCATAAGCAGCTAACTAGCAAATGTTATGAAGTCTCAGGTATGAGTAGTAATGCCTCAGTTATCAGCCTTGAATCATTGCAATTATCGATTTTTTGAGGTGCAAAATGAATACTCAACCACTGCCAGAATTAGTTGCACTTGCCCAACAATTAGTAACCGAAATTAGGCAGCATCCACAATATCAAAACTTGCAAGTGGATTGCGATGTCACCCTTGGCGATGTCAGCCAATTTTTCAATACTCTGCAACGGGAAACCACAGCTTCTACTGTGGACATATCGAGAGAAGAATTTTTTCAGTAAAGGGAGAGCGATCGCAATGATTGGTAGTCGGTGCAATCGCCCTACTCGCATCTACGCATCATAGACACACAAGGATTGTAACAAGATGAATAACTCCAATCTATTCTACGCGGCATTAAACGCCCTCACTCTTCATGGATGCCCAAGAGAATTGGCGCAATCAGCAGCAGAGATTGTGGCCAATGATGATCCATTCCTACCCAATTTAGGCAGAACACTAGAGCAACAGCAGATAATCCAAGAAACACTGCCATACTTGCAATCTGGAATCTATGACCAGTTTGAAACGATTGACGAAACACCCAATCCTTTAACTCACGGTCAGTTTTTAGGGAATTTTGGGGGAGAACTACCCGACGAAACTATTTTTCGACTTGGGGAAGGCGATTCAACAGCACTAAATGATATTGCGGATCACGCAACTAGAGACAAAGCAAACAACATCTTTACAAGACTGGAAGAACTAGGAGCGTGGGAGTGATGAACCGAACCGTAAAACTCAAACTGGATGCACCCATCACCTACGCTGCCTTACATTCCCTTTCGGGCATCAGCCAAGAAACCGTGTTTCAAGCCCTAGACGGTAACGAGACTGCCGCCGCCGAGGTCGCAGATTTCCGCATCAAACAAACTCAACGCGCCCAAAACGCCAAAGCCGTATTCGGTAATCTCAGCCAAGGTTTAAAAGCAACTGAAACCGTCATGGCAGAAGAAACCCAGTTTCTCACCGCCGCAGGGGCTTCAATAAATCGGATGGCTGATGGCTGGTCAAAAGTTAGAGTCAGTGATGCCCGTTTGGGATACGGCTTAGAGCAAAAGGTTATCGCATCTGACAACCAGCTAGCTATTGAACAGTTCCGGCACTCTAGAACACTTAACCTACTCGGTGAATCACACCGCGCCGAACTACGGGGTATTGAGATTGACTCAACTAGGGCTAAAACTCAACTTTGGCAGCAGGTTCAAGCCAAAAAATCAGAATTGACCCCAGGCGACAAAGCCAAAGAAACACTGCGAGAAATCCACAGACACGGTTCAGCAGCAATGCTCCGAGTCAAAGGTTTCTTTAGACGGTTGATTGACTAAAACTAGGGTGTAGGGGGTAGGGGGTAGGGTGTAGGGGAAATCATGAAAGTCTTACCACACCCTACACCCCACACTATAGAAGGCTTGACTAAATTGCCAAATCCCCCAGTGAGTCTGGGGGATAGCCATTTTAAAAGGTGTCCCTATGCTAACTAACAATCAGAAAACACCTATCTATTTTGATGCGGAGCTTGTAGACGACAGTAAAGAGATTGTAGACAAAGAGCAGTACGACTCAGAACAGGTTCAAGAAGCGATCGCTTCTACTGACAGCAGCATAACAGTTGTTCGTGGCATCGCTTTTGGTGCAGCACTGGCAGGTTTTCAAGTTACATCAACGCAATCACTTTACATCGCCGGTTGTGTGGGACTGTTCCCCGCAGTAGTAGCAGGTTTACCAGTTGGGGCAAGTTTCGCTGCCACCCTCTGCTACTTGCGCTTTGAAAATAGTCTGATTCCCAAAATCACTAACCGTCAAAAATTCGCCATTGGTGTTACACGTACTGCAATGCTCATGGCTAGTTCATGGAAACTCACCGGCGATGCCCAAAACATGGACTCTATAGCCCGTGGCAGCTTCTCTGTATTCACCCAACAGGTGCGAGATTTTGAGGGCAGAGAGCAGCCAAGCAAAGACAATTTTGGCTTATTGTTGGGCTTTTCTGTCTTCGCCGCCATCGCACTGTTATTATTTTTGCGGAAAAAGTGATGATAAATGATGTTAAACCATCGGAATTAAATCAACGCTCTTACAGCCTACCACCGCGTTTAGGTTTGGCAGTAAAACTATCTGTGGCAGGTGCGTTAGTTTGTGGCATAGCAGCCCATATTGGCGACGGCATAGCCAAGAAAGAAATTTGTTTCTACCCTAAGTCAGCCAGAATCCACGATGCGCCAATCGAAGCGGGTGATGGCAACCCAGATAAATTACTTTTAGGTAAAAAGTATTGCCGATATGAACAGCGATCGCAAATTCCAGAACCCATAATCAAGGCTAACCAGTACCGTACCACCAACCCAAACTATAACCCTTGGGCATTCCTTGAGCATGATGGCTTATATGTGTTCCGCGAACTGTCAGCCGATAACCCGTTTAAAATTCATCTGGGGATAGCGGCGATGATATTGGGGGGCATAGGGTTGTGGGCTACAAGTAAGGCACAAGATTATCTAGCAGACATCCGCCCCCATTACCGAGCCACCAAGCAATTTGAAGGTGTGAAAGCATCTTACGCTGTAAGACTAGGTGAACAATTGTTAGACCTATCGGGTAAGGAACTGCTCAAATATTTGAGAGGTATTAAAATCGCTGAGGCTAGACAGCAGTTCTTAGCCAGTATCACCCCACAACAAGTTACAGCTTTGCTGATGGCGATGAGTGCTGATGACTATTACGAATTTGGACACCTGCTCGACTCTGGGCAAAGCTTTGAAAAGTTTGAGCCTCAACAGCAGCCAGCCCCACAGCTACCACACGGTACACCAGGAACTGTGGAAGAGCAAATGCAGCAACCAGTAATCGCACCCGACAATAACACCGCATGGGTGCAAAACCTCATCAAACAAACAGCCCTGATTTGGGGCAACCAAGGTGGTGGTAAATCGTGGCTGGCTCGTTATGTCGCCAAACAAAAAAAAGAAACAGGCTACCGAGTGGTTGTGCTTGACCCTGACAGCAACCGTGCAGAATGGCGAGGGGTTGAAAGTTACCATTCTTGGTCGGACATCGAGCAGCAGATCCGCGATTACGTTGAGGAATTAGAAGCACGGCTAAAAACCTTCAACAATTCATTTTTAAGTGAGGAGCAATGGCGACAAAAATTGTGGTCTGAGGGTAAAGCTTTATCCCTAATCTGTGAAGAAGCTACCACCTACGGCGACTTTATTAAAGATGAGGAATTGCTGTCAAAATTCGGGAAGCTGGCACTGACTAAAAGCCGTAAACAAGAGATGCCTTTAACTGTGGTTGCTCATAACAATACCCAGACGTGTTTATTTGGTATTAAGGGCTTGCACAATCTCGTTTCTAAAATGCTAATGGTTGAATGTTTGGCAGAAGTAGATCCAATTACACTACAGCCATCTTCAACAGGTAAAGCCAAAGTAAAACTTGATAGTTCTAACGAATGGCTTGATGTTAATCTGCCGACTATGACAGCTAAAATATCTGATTTTAGTGACATTGTGCCAGCAAAATCTAATCCAAATCCACCCCTTGATAAAGCTACTTTAGAGCGCATTTATGAACTGGAAATCAATCTTGGTAACAACGCAGAAATAAGCCCTACCCCATCACTAACGCCCATTGCCCAATCGTTGCTGCAATACCTCCAGCGCACCGGAAGAACATCGGCAGTCATACAGGAGATACAGCCTAACTTTAAAGTAAAAGGTCAACGGTTCAGTTCAGAGGAGCTAAAGCGACTGTTTAATGAGTTGGTAGAGGCGAGTCTGGCCATCTGGCTAGATGCAAATACTATCGAAATTGCCCCATAAAGACAGACCAAGAGAATGGACAGAAGTAGACAGAATCCTTAAGCAGCAATGGAATTAGGCGACAGAGTTCTAGACAGACTCTCTTTCAGCAGACAGAAAACCCTAGCTCACCACAAGCAGGTGATTTTTAAGCTAATTGAATTACTGGGAACCCAGATCACCCCACTGATCCCTTGGTGGGGTTTTAAAATGTTCAAAAATGTCAGTTAATTGATAGTGAGAACTGATGTTATTATCTAGTACCTCCTGGTTTGAGGATAATTTCAGCCTTTGGCTTCTCTTCTGCAAATTCCCCTTTCAAAAGAACCCAGTGGATAACTTTTATCACTGTGAACATTTCTACACTAGAATCTATGCTGTCATAAGCACAAACCTCTACTAATTCGCCTACATTGGGTAGTCTGGTCATTTCAACCACTGTCCCACATGCTCCGTCTAAATCCGGTCGGCTATTCAAGACAGACTCATCAAACATCAACATAACTTTGACCATTGTCACCACCCACGAGTGCCTAGATTTTGTGTAAAATTATATACTTAATATCCGGTTCTACAGCAATCCAAGCACAGTGAAAGCAGCGAGAATTAGAGTCGAGCCTGTGTCAGACCGTTCGCAACACAACACAAAGGGTACCTTGGTGACTTGTACTGAGTGGCTCACAACTTCAGAAATATGTATTGTACCTATTAAATAGGTACTGGAAAGGCGATTAGTACCTCAACAGGGTATAGAGTTTGAATCCCACCAAAGATAAATAGAGTTGCATTTAGCTTGTCGAATGCGTGAACTATTCTGCTTCCAACCATTCTTTAAGGTATTTCGCCTCAACACCAGGAGGGTGACTTCCTGGCTTAGGCATCCAGATACCGATCGATACCAGCCTGACCATCTCGCTCCTGCCCCTTAGCTACGATTGTCATTCTTATACAGATATATTTATGCTCAAAGATGTATTGACAAAATTAAATTATTTTTAATTTATTCCTAATGGTATAAAAACTC
>NZ_CP063800.1 GCF_025860405.1 Tolypothrix sp. PCC 7712
GAAGCACGCCTTAAACACCATTTTTACTCAGTCTGTCCCGAAGTCCCGAACTGTTCCGACCGTCCCAGAGCTTTGTGAGTTAAGGGTTTTCTACTGGGACGCTTGTTCCGAACTGTCCCAATAACTCTGCCCGTCCCGAAGCTGCATCTGTTGAAACTTTTTCAGATTTTTGATATCAAACTTGCTATCAAAACCCCATTGTGATGTTTACACAAAATCAAGCCTTGGAGGTTTTAGGAGATCTTAGTGACATAATATATGGATATAAAAGTCCAATGAGCTTGTCTGGTTTGCCCACTGGACACTTCAATGCTGTTGCTAGTGACAGTAGAAATCGGGAAATATCGGTTTGTTTTGACTCAATCTCGAATTAATTCAAACATGAGCAAATAGCAACAATACTTGCTCCTACTGCTATTATTGGGGCTACCCAATAACTACCACCCATTATTAAGGGGATCGCTACGAACCCTAGCGATAGAATTATCGCTACAGGTTTTCCACCTGATTGCAAGATTGGAGCAGCAATATCCATCCAATGTCGAACTGGAGCCTCTTGAAGTTTTTCTAAAATTTCTTGAGGATTTTTTAAAACTTCAATCAACACTTCTAAACTATTTTCGCTTTTATTACTAGCAGTTTCTTCCTCAAGTGTTGTCGTTAAGCTTTCATTTTCAGCAATTTCGACTTGAGATTTTCCCAATTGAGGATCTGAGTTGTTACTAGGTAGGGGGTTGCCATTATAATGAAAGTTTGGCATGATAACTGAAGCAGCTCCTTTGCTGCGCTAAAAGTGAAATTTCCCTGATGCTGTCCGGAAAAACACTATCAGGGAGTATGTAATAACAGCGAAGACCCCAGCGAAACACCTTAAGCACACTGGGGTCTTCGCTGTTATTTAAATCATACTCTGACTAATAATAGCGAGTCAAGTCATTATTTATAATATCTGCCTAATTTTAGTATATAACATGATCTACGTATTTTTACTAGTAATAATACGGATTTTTTTGTCAAATGTATCTATAAAAAAATCACAAAAAGTTTAGAAAAAGCATTAATATCTTTGTAAAATCTGTCTTTAATAAAAATAATAATAGTCTGAAAGTCTTACAAAAAAAGAGTTTCAAGCAATCTTTAATGTTTTTTTATGTTGTATACTCAGTGATAATGCTTAGAAAAACTGAATTAAACTAAAAATGCGTATTAAAGTTGGTGTAGAAGGACGAAAGCGGTAGCGTTGCCGACATAACAGACTTGCCTGCATAAGCACCATGACAGAGATAAGTACTCGCACAAAATTAAATATATTCGTTGAGGGAGGGAACAGGGAACAGAAAAACCATGTGTGTAATTAATTCTGTTTAGCTACTTATCAACCCTAGTTGCAACATTTTGGCGGCGGGACACGCTGTTACAGTCTGTGGAGCGAACATAAGACCTTTGGGGCATCAGTCTCTTGTGCAGTTGCACAAAATCCGTAAGGGAAGGAAGCAGAAACCCTTCCGGGTCCGTGCGCCTAGCGATGCCCTAAGCCGAGCGGGCTTGATTAGCTAAAGCCAAAAAGCTAATTTTATAAAATTAGCTTTTACTAAAAAGCCAAAAAGCTAAATTAATTAATTGACAAAATTATTAAATGAGCTTAAGCTAATTCGCTAATTTAATAAATTACTAAAAATAGAGATGCTGACAATTACCGTAAGCTCGTTGAGTGGCGGTCAGGGCAAGACTACAACTGCCCTGTTCCTTGGTCGGCTGCTATCACGTCAGGGGTTCACTACCTTGATGCTCGACTCCGACCCCCAACATAATCTCACTACCTATCTGGGGTTTGAGTTGTCACCTAACCAACCAACCCTATTGGAGTTTTTGAAAAAAACAGTCGCAGCAGAAGACTGCATCTACCCGACATTAGATAACGACAATCTGTTTCTCATCCCCGCCGATGACCAACTTGATACCGTACAAGATTATTTATCTAACAGTGGAGTTGGTGCAACCTTACTCAAGCGGCGATTGGAAGCCATCAGCAACATCTTCAAAGTGTGCATTATCGATGCCCCACCCCAGAGATCGCAAATTTGTTTAACAGTGATTGGCGCAGCAGATTTTCTCATCATCCCCGCAGAAGCATCGGTTAAAGGTTACGGTTCCCTAGTGCGGACGCTCGACTTACTGAGCGGATTACGCGATGTCGGCGCAACGAATGCTGAAATCTTAGGTGTACTACCCTTCCGCGACCGCTGGTTTGGTAACACTCAAGCGCAAGAAAGTCGAGCGGCTGTAGATGGAATGCGAGATGAAGTTGGGGTTGAGTTAGTTCTGCCCTCAATCCGCGAATCAGAACGCTATAAACAAGCCATCAACAAACGTACAACCCTCTCGGAGTTGGGTTACACCGACCTGGAATATCCATTTGAAATGTTAATCGAGAAAATCCGCACGGATGTTGGGAGCAAATAAAAATGTCAGATAACGTACTTAATCAACTACGCAACAAACGCAATCGCCCAACAGTTACACCACGTCAGGATGCTCTCTTGTCTAAAGAACAGCCCCAAAACCAAGTACAAGAAGAAAACTCATTGCCACAACCCACACCAGGAAAAGAACTTGCCACCCCAACTCCTGCCCCAGGTGACACAATCGCTGAACTTAAAGCCGAACTCGAAAAATATCCCGAAACCCGGCGACATTCGGCAATTGTTTTAGAAAAAGACCTCGATCAGAAATTGACACAGTTTTGTAAAGACAGAGGCATCACAGTTGAGGTATTTTTAGAAGCTGCCTGGACTGTTGCTAGTGCTGATAATACGCAATTAGAAAAAATTACCACGGAAGCCAAGCGCCGCTACGACCAACGCAAGCGGGTTGGGCAAATTAAACGGTTAATCACCATGTTGAGCAACCCGTCGAAGTAAAGACCTTCAACAACCAAAATCTTGTAAATCTCTATGTTGTCGAATTTAAGTACCCATAAGGTATCAAAACCACTTGGTAAATAATGAGCCTCAATACCCAAAAAGAAGATTTTAGTTACGCTTATGTGTATGCCGTCACTGCAACTGCTGGCTACTCCCTGCAAGCAGCCACACGCAGGTTAGATGATAGCGGCATCGACGCTACAATCACCGTACCAGGAAAACTCAACTCCAAGCGTCTGCCGAGATTTGACGTACAAATTAAATCTACATCCCAAGACGTTCTCAAAGAAACATTAATTAAATACCGACTCAGCACCAAAAACTATGACGAACTCCGAGAAGACGACCCCTTTGTGCCACAACTATTAATAGTTGTCTTAGTGCCAGAAGCAGTTAGCGATTGGTTATCCCAAACCGAAGAATCCCTATGCCTTTTTCGCTGCGGGTATTGGCTATCGTTGCGGGGACAACCAGCAGTTGATAACAAGACGAGTATCACTGTGGAGATTAAGCGTCAAAATATATTTAGCCCCGACGCACTCAAAACCATCATGTCACGCATCGCCGTTGGAGAATCCCTATGACAGCTATTTTCCCGGATGTGGAAAAATTCAAATATATCGACCCCCGCCAAGTAGAAGTCTACTTAGTCGAGCATGGTTGGCAGCAACAGCAACGTCAGGGTGATAAAGCTGCCATTTGGACTTTAGACGGTTTTGAAATTCTGCTTCCCCTTAAACCAGAAATTATCGACTTTTCTCGTCGCATGGCGGAAGTCGTGGAAACTCTGGCGTTGGCACAAACCAGATCCCAACAGTCAATTTGGGGTGACTTAATTACAAATGCACCCAACACCACCATCCAAGCAGTCGTCACGCACATTGCCACACCCAACGCAGTAAATCTAAGTGGCGATATCACCATGCTGGGCATCGTGGTTGATAAACTGCGTCCCATCCACACCGAATTAGCTGACCGTGACTACATCCTGGCACTGAAAGCGTATCAAGAACGCTTGCCCGTTTACTGCACGGGTGACTTAATTAAGGACAACGGTAAATTCATTCTGAAAAATCCCCATCACTTTAGCCTGGATGATACCGAATAATGTTCCTACGCCGAGATTAGCATTGACAGAATGAAAGCTAAATATTTGCAGTCATAAACTAAAAAGCGCATTTACTTTCACTATCATTGACGAAAAATATTTCTATATTATGGTTCAAACATTACAAGCTAAAGAAATTACCCTGCTTGACTTAGAAACTAGCTTTGGGCTGCAATTGCTTGAAGATGAGCAACTTTTTAGAGAGTGGCAAGATAATTTACCAGAAATAACCAACTCGGAAAAACAACAACTCGACCGAGTTAAGGCCAGTTATGCCAATTTACTCAAGTACCCTCCGCTGCTGGAAAACACTGTCAAGATGGTGGTGTTGTCTCCTTTATTGGATTTAGCAGATTTTTATCTATCCCCGTTCCATATCAAATCTGAAAAATCTGTAGAAGTTTTTGCTGAAGATGAAGGTGTAAAGGTCAAAGGGCAGATTGATGTCTTAGTTTTATTTGAACAGCTAGTAGTAGTAGTTATCGAGTCCAAACAAGCAGCTTTTTCTGTGGAGGTGGGAAAAGCACAGCTCTTGGCTTATATGCTGGCAGTCTCCAACTCAGATAAACCAGTCTACGGACTAATCTCCAATGGCAGTAGTTTTATTTTTGTGAAATTGATTAAACAAGAAACGCCAAAATATCTATTGTCTCGCTTGTTCTATATTTTCAATCCGGGGAATGAGTTGTATACAGTTTTGCGCGTTTTGAAGCGTCTGGGTCAGTTGGCGACCAATGCCAGTTAGTAGTGGGCGTGTCAGACACAGCAAGGGTTACAGACTTTATAGGTGAAGAGAAAAGGTATTCACGCAACAAATAGCGTCTGAGATGTATACAGCAAGGCACTTTTGAGGGAGGATCTATGAAAAAGCTCCTGATTGCCTGCCGTGAATACTCCTGCGATCACTGACAATTTTAGCCCTGAATCTCTCGCACTGACAGAGCCGCTGCCCATCACGTTGCACCCGGCAGAGGTGTATCTGGCTTCTCTGGGTGAAGGTTCGCGTCGAACTATGAGAGAAGCGTTAAATGCGATCGCTCAACTTTTGACCAGTGGTACTTGTGATGCAAGCACCTTGGATTGGTCAAAGTTGCGTTACCAGCACACAGCCGCAGTTAGGTCAGTGCTGATGGAGAAATACAGCCCAGCGATGGCTAATAAAATGCTATGTGCATTGCGGCGGACGCTCAAGGAAGCATGGCGGTTAGGGTTAATGTCCACAGATGAATATGGACGAGCATCTGATATTGAGTCGGTGCGGGGCCAAAGTTTATTAAAGGGGCGAGAAATAGATCCTGAAGAAATTGCTGCGCTGTGGGATGATTGCATTCAAGATGACTCTACATTGGGTCGCAGAGATGCGGCATTGCTCGCAGTTTTGACGGTAGGGTTGCGTCGCAGTGAGGTAACATTTCTTGATTTGAACGATTTTAAGGCGCGTAGTCGGTCATTAACAATACGCGAAGCTAAGGGGCGGAAGGAACGAATTGTTTACTTACCTGAAGCTGGTGTGCAAGCAGTCCTTGATTGGTTGCTGATTCGGGGGAAAGCACCAGGCCCACTATTTTATCCTTTAAATAAGGCACAGAAAATCATACCGAAGCGGATGAGCGAGCAGGGGGTGTTACGGGCATTGCAACGACGCGGGGAAAAAGCTGATGTGGATGCGTTTACACCTCATGATTTTAGAAGAACTTTTATCGGTAATCTATTGGATGCAGGTGCAGACATCGTCACGGTAGCTAAACTTGCAGGTCATGCGTCGCCAAGTACGACAAGTAAGTATGATCGGCGGGGGGAAGCGGCGAAGAAACGGGCGATTGATTTATTGAATGTGCCTTACAGTAGGCAGAAAAACCGCTAGTTTGAACAGTGAGTTCAGCCTCCTAAATACTGATTTTCAGGTAAAAGTCAGAATTTATTTTTGAAAGCCTTGTATAGCATGGCTTTTGAGAGTTGCATGGCGGCTGGTGACAGCTTGGACACTTTTTTCCCTTAAAGTATGAATTTATATATTACTCCTGTGATAATACCCAGGATGTTCGCAGATGAATATTGCTATAAAAATTACATAAGCCTAAAAACTAAGTAAGTGAGGTTTAACAACCCAACTTACTCTTGACGGTGAACTCTATACTTTAATAAGTTGATATTTTTAATTAAGTAGATAGTTTAAGGACCTCCGTCTGCACATCTTCGTCTAAGAATGACACGACCATAACGTTTTACAGTTAATACTCCAGTTGGTTCTCCTTTTAAAGTGTCTACGGCTATTTGATATTTATAACCCCCACCAGCGCTCCAAGTCATTACAACTGAATTATCTCCATTTTTATAGTATTCATTACCATTATTTAAAACTAAGTCGGGGTCTCTATCTGGTCTACTTGTATAGCTTCCTTGATAAGCTACATATGTTATTCCTGTATCAGAATTATCGTTTGTATATACTAAAAAATCCCTAGCTATGCATTCATAATCTATTGCTTTAGCAGGATGTAGATTGCCAATAGTGCTGACGGAAGTAATTGTTAAAGCCAAAGACAAATTGAAAAATTTTTTCAGATTTTTCATGTTCTGTATGAATACTTGGGTGATTGTTTAATTCAGGTATTTTTCTGAAAATGATATAAACTACATCCAGGTGGGAAATTGGATTTTTTATAGTGTTTAAAAGCTTAAACTAAACGTTTTACGTCTTAATACACCTATAAAAATATTCAGTTATCAACTTATATGAAGCTTATACTCTACATATCTATTTTTTACAAATAAACGTATACAATGTACATCCGTAAATATGCTATATATTTAAAATATCTACTTTTAAACAAACATTATATTAGTAGATTTTAATCTTAGAATATTTGGAGATTGCTACTTCAATTATTTCATATTGATTATTTCTATTTATGACAAGAATCCTTGCAGAGTATTATTATTGGTATATAAATACAAAAATATTATAAATGTATAAGTTCCATAACAAATCTACCGTAAATACTTAGTTTGAAAATTACGCATAACTACTCAGGCTATACAATTCAAAAATACTCTTCACACTACCCTGATTTGACCGAGTGAATAGAACTCAGCCCTATACTGAGAGACCACCAAGCCAGATGGCTAAACTGGGCAGATTCATACCAAGTGAGCGTATACACAAGATAAGCAACAGGTACAGCTTCAATACCGCAAAAAGGAGTTCTAGCAGTCTTCCACAGGCAAAACCCTAACAAAAACGTGTAGATTGCCAGTCCTAGAAATCCTACTGAAACTGTTGTATCTAAAAATATATTGTGAGCCTTATTACTAATTAAAAACCCCGTGTATACGTGACCATCTGTTCCCAAATAATTAAAAGTGAGATCACTCAAACTCTGAATTTTGGCAATAGCAACTTTTGTAAGTAGATAACCCCAATCTCTATCCGTGTAATCTGCTATAAAAGGAAAAGCAATCCCCAATCCGTCAAACCCCCAACCGAAAAGTGGTCGTTTTAAAGTCCCTTTAAAAGCGAGTGCCCATAAATGCAAACGACCAGTGGAAAAAGTTTCCCAGCTTTGTAATGTTTGCATTACTGTACTAGCCTTTAATAATAAATAACCACCAGTACCAATACTGCAACCAAGCATCACTCGTTTGCCTACCTTATTTAAAGCAAAACGCCATAACAAATAGACTACACTCACTAGCAAAGCTAAAATTCCGCCGCGAATCTGAGTGTAGACCAAAGCAGCGCCCATACTAATAAATAGCACCACCGCTAAAATTGATTGCATCCATCGCCACAGCCATGCTAAACCAGTAATTAGTGCTACACCCACTAAGACAAATGCCGCGTATCCTCGGTTAGAATAAATACTAAGAGGAATATAACGTACTTGTAAAAATACTGAAATTGCAACTATTGCACCTCCTATTATTAACCCAAATAATTGCGCTCTCATTAGCACAGGTTGCAGGCTCAACACTAAAGCATTACTTAGCACAAACGCAGCAATTAGCATCCAGTAAAGCCAGCCATCACCTAATAAAGACTGTCCCCATAAAGAACGCCCAGGAAAAGGGCTATACAAAGTTGTTATTAATGCAATTCCTAGAAACAGTGTCCATAAAGCAAAGCCAATTTTCCACACACTGGGGATAATAAAAGAAGCCTTGCGCCAGTAACGGTAAATCACCGCAATATTGACACCTGTAATCAGGAGAACCATTAACACCTTTGGTTGAGTCCAAATTTGGCTGTGAGCTTTCCCCCAAGGATTGATTAAGGTAAGACTAAGGGCAAACAGCAGGCTATAGAGTTGAGGCATTATATCAATACTGAAGACTAAGATGGACAATTGCTTATTTCACTATTGAACACCCATCCTGTAGTACCATCAGGAGTCTGAATATTCACAAATTCAGCAGACTGTTCAATAGCTGAAACTTGAGTCCCACTAGCTAGTGTTGCAATCTCTCTAGCCTCTCTATAAGCACTATTACGTAACTTTGCAGTGATTCTTCCACCTCCTGGAGTAATCAGACGGCATTGCTCTATTACGCCTAGATTGTTAGATCTTGTATAAGATGGAGATGAACTACCATTAGAACTAGATGCACTGTTGAAAGCATTCCGGACGGAAACTAAAGCAAAAATACCTCCCGCACTCAGGATAGCAACCATCCCCAACCTGATAAAATGCGGTAATTCTTTAGGTGAAGGTGAAACAGACGCTGGTAATGGAGATGCCAAAGGGTTTGCTGGCGCTACTGGGATTGTATTTTCCTGCGAGTTGAGTATTTTTGGTACCTGTACAGTTTGTGCTATAGGTTGTGGCGGTGTACTCTGGAAAGGAATCGCGTACTCCGTCGGTGTATAACCAGCAGGATAATGTTGAACAGCAACAGTTTTTACCTGCAAATCTAATTGTCCCAAACGGATATTGCTACCTTGGTCTAACATTACTTCCCCAGTGCGGAAGCTTTGTCCATTCACTATTGGGGGATTACTCTCCCGTAAAGAACGCAAATAAAAACTCTGCTGCTGAGAGCTAAAAAATATTTCTACATGCAGTGCTGATACTGTAGGTGCTGATAAAACAATATCACACTGAGCTGGGTCTCGACCAATACGAACTGTACCTGGATTTTTACTCTGTTGGTTTTCAGTAATTGTTTGCGTTTTGACTTGTCCAATTTCCATCCACTCTAAAGTTAGTTCATGTCTGGAGGTATTAGCAGAATTTGCTTGGACTGTCGGAGTACTAACTGGATTGACTAATTGCTTAACTGCTGACAATGCTTCATCTGCTGTCTGGTAGCGGTCTTTGAAATGGTAGCGCGTCATTTTATGCAATATGTCACATAACTCTGGACTCGCTGCTACTAAATGTTGCCAGAGTATTTCTCCTGTATCTGGGTCTTCCTGAAGTTCGTGTGGATACACTCCTGTTAATGCTTGAATACCTATCATCCCCAAAGCGTAAATATCACTGCTGGGGCGTGGTGTACCTCGACTTTGTTCGGTTGGCATATAACCAGGAGTGCCAATAGCTACAGAGATGCTTGCTTGTGACCCCGGCATTACTGATTGGTTTCGTACTTGCTTGATTGCACCAAAGTCAATCAAGACTAATTTGTTATCTGCAATTCGTCTGATGATGTTGTCAGGCTTGATATCGCGATGGATCACCCCTTGGCTGTGGACAAATCCTAAAATGCTCAAGGACTCAATCAGCATTTCGGTAATCTGGCTTTCAGTCCACCTTTGTCCTGGCAATAGTTCTCTGCTTAGGGTATGTCCATCGATCAATTCTTGCACTAAGTAAAAATCTTTGTTTTGTTCAAAGTAAGCCAAAAGTCTGGGTATTTGGTCGTGGCTGCCCAATTTTTGTAATGTTTCGGCTTCTTTCTCAAAGAGTCTTTTAGCAGTTTCTAAAACTGGAGGTGCATCACTAGCAGGTTTTAGTTGTTTTAGAACACATTTAGGGTTGCCAGGGAGGTGAATATCTTCGACAATGTATGTTTTCCCAAAGCCACCCGCACCCAATACTTGGAGGACTTTGTAACGTCCTGCTAGTAAATTACTGATCATCTTTTTAGAGTAATTTTACAAAATTGTTCTAATTTAATCTTTCCCAATTTACCCAAATAAGTTATGTAATTGATGTGTTATTTATCGTTGTTTCACTATGCACATTGATGATTTTATATGTTTTTTAATTTCTCTAATTTCTCTCTAGCATCAATAACAATATAAAAATTGTGCCAAATAGCCATTAATGTAGACAAAAACAAACCTATTTGGAACTGATTCATATTTCTACTATAAAATAAAAACCAGCAAATATTGATTAATATGTATTTGACCATTTTTCTCCAATTTCTAGTATAAATATAGCCTGCAAATGGGAAAAGAGCACTTAATATAAAACAAATAAATAGATTACAACTTGCTACACTTTTCAATTGTTCTTTATTTAATGACATCGTTCTTTAACCTTTGTATATACTCAAAATATAGATTGATTTAATACTTAATTAAAGCTTGATAAAATTCTGACGCAATAAAAATTTTAAGGTTAAGAGACTTCCATTTTTCAAAAAAATATCCCATCGCATTTAGGCAGGTAGGGAGCAGGAGGGAGGAATAGTGCAGAAAAAGGGATAATTTATTTTTTGGAGTTCCCTACTCGATTTTCTATTCCACTGATTCTCAAATCTCTAATGACACGCTTGAAAAATAAAAATTATGAAAATCGTTATAACTGTTAGTCCCCATGCTTTTTCACGGTCTCTCATTACAGCATAAGAAAAACAAAAAATCGGTATACCTAAAATAATTAATCCTAAAACCAACTCAGGATTTATCAATTTATTATTATTGAGAAATCTATATGTATTGGTTAACTGAGTCAGCGTAATAGCAAACACTGATTTACTTTGGTGAATAAATACTAAAAAAAAAGTTAATACCAAACCTATAAAAACATAAGTAATATTGAGAATATGTTTGATTTTCATATTGTTCTTCATGTTTATTCTATATTTATCTAG
The DNA here is from genome assembly GCF_025860405.1 of Tolypothrix sp. PCC 7712. Lineage (GTDB taxonomy): Bacteria > Cyanobacteriota > Cyanobacteriia > Cyanobacteriales > Nostocaceae > Aulosira > Aulosira diplosiphon. Next base: position 11,077 of record NZ_CP063800.1, read on the forward strand.
GTATTTCTAATTATCTTGGCTCTAATATAATTAGAATATGTCAGAAAAAAGCTAGATAGATTGAGATAAACATACATAAATATAGCTATAACTATTATCGGCTGCTTATCCAAACGATATCTGCCTAATTTAGAAATTTATTTTATATTTACTATAAACTTTAAAAAATCCATCAAAAATGGTATATTTACCAGGTTTTTTACATAGTATTTCAAGCATTTACGTAATATATCGCAGGATATTTAAAATTTTGTAGAGTAATGTTCCTAATTTGATATCCGAGGAATCGAAAACTGCTATTACTTTGAAAATTTATAAAAATAACCGCATCTTCTCGGATGTTTATCACTGAATTTTGCCTATAAAAAAGAAATATGTTCAATATGACCAGTTTTTACAGATTACATAAAATAGAAAACTACCAAAGTATTTATAGGTAAAAATGAAAAAACGCTCAAAATTTTGTGCAGTATTCTTTACTTTAGCTATTTCTTCAATCAACAGTTTTTTTATTCAGAGTCCAGCTAAAGCATTTGAAGACACAACTTACATATGCAACACTGGGAAATATTTGGTATTTACAAGAGAGAATGAAAATAATCAACTAGTATACACTGCTTTTCAAGGGTACTTTGATTCAAACGGCTACCCAGAGCAAGATCCAGATTTGATTTTATACAATGGTAGTCTTAGATATATAAATGATGGAAATCAGCAGTTGATGACATGGGCATCTAATAGAGGTTATGTCTATCAAGTTATCGCACCCACCTTGAAAGCTGAAGTCGAATTACCGAATTATTTAATTGTAAAACGCAATGGTAGAGTAATTTTACGACAGAAGTGCAGATAAATAGATAGCGATCCCAATTCAAATAAACAATTGTAACGGTTATGGCAAGCAAGGAAACTAGCTTTAAATAATAGTTTAGATGCATCTGCTTATATCAATCTGTAATACCATCACTCAAGCAACTCTTAACAAATAGGCGGCGCAGCGGAGTGTCTGCCGCTGCCTGCAACAAATTGGTTGGCTCAACGAGTGGATTTGTGGCAGTGGCAGACACCGCCTATTTGAGCGAAGCGGTTAAGAGTTGCGCCCCTTATTGGAGCAGGGGGAGGGAGAAGTAGTTTAAAATTTTAGAAATTTAGAGTTATTTTTCCAGAGAATTTTTTTCATTATTATCTTAGTTCAAGAGCTAAAAGAGTTTTCCTTACAGGAATAATTATTTATCTCGGTTTCTTTTGTGCTGCTGCTTCTTTTCTATTCTCTTTTCTCCCCTAGCCTCCCCTGCACCCTCGCTCCCCCTGCTCTATTCACCGGGATAATCCTCTATTCTGGGTTCTCTGCTGCTGTCGTTCTTGTTCTATATATTCAAGCAATACCTGCTTGGCTTTCTGCCAAGTCTCAATATCTGATTGCCTGAGTTCACCTATATTCACCAGGGAATACTCTAGCTCGCCCTGATGGTTACGGTTGACGTTGACACGAAAAACCTCACCTCGTTCATCATGAGTAAATACTAATTCTCTACCCTGTTTTGACAGAGTGGAGTGTTTAAATCTCAGGCTATCTTTATCAGTACCCTTAAGTAGATGATTGATTAGCTCAACACCAACAGGGACAGCTATCGCTAATAATTCTTTCCTTAACTGCTGTTGTTGTGGTCGTTGTGCTTCAAGCTCTCGTTGCTGTTTGATGAACTGAGATTCAGCAATCAATACCAATGCTCTTGCTTCTTCTTGACTCCAGAAGGCAGGGCTGGCTTTTAGGATTTCTTCCACTTCTGGGGCAGTTTTTCCATCTTGTAGCGCGCTAACAGCAACTTTTTTATCTCGGTCTGTAACTAATTCATTTTCTAGTTTTACACTGTAATATCTGTATAGTTCTAAAGATTGATCTGGGGTTATAGGAGTTTTAGTTTCAGCTATAGCTGAAGATTCTTTGGCATTTACTTTGGGATTATCTATAGCTTTAGGAGATAATGACTGTTCTATTACTAACTGATTATTTTTAGTAATTGGGGCTGATTCTAACCAAGTATTTAGGCGTTTAATTTCTGCATTATCCCTTTCTGGCTTATAGCTTACGCCTAATTCTGACTGAAGTTTGGTAAATGAACATTTATATTTATTGAGATTACCTCCCTGTTTCCACAGCAGTCGAGGGGAGCCATCGTCATTAACTGAGCCTATATCAATGCCAAACTTGATGCCTCTGACTCCACCGTGACTGTAATAGCTAACGACAGCTTTGACTTGATGTTCTGACCATAATCGCTGGATAAACTCTGGCATTGTGGGCTTATTAACTGCGACTTGTTCAATCGCCCTTCGCATTATTTCTTCGCCTGGAAGTCCATCACGCTCTACTCGTTCTAGTTGATTGCGAGTCATGGCTTTACGTTTACTCTCCCAGCTACTCTGCACTGGTGTGAGGTTATATTCTCGCTCTAGTAATCGTGCTGAGTGTTCTGAGTAAGCGTAGTTATTCCAGGTACGAATAGATTTACCGTCTAGGTTATTGACTCTGGATGCAATGATATGAGTGTGGTCGTGTTTTTTGTCTGAGTGTCGGGCTATGAAGAAGTCATAAGCGGGTAATTCTGTTTCGATAAATTCATCAACTAGCTGGTTTAGCTTGGTGTCTGATATTCTTTTATCTGGTTGTTTGACTTGGGCTTCTTCTCCTTTAAGCCGCGATAGGACAATGACGTTAGCGAAGTGGCGTTGGGAGAGATTAGCTAATTCGTCATCATTTAGAGTTCTGTCAGTTTTTGGGACTGACAGCATTAGGTGATAGCAGGGGTCTTTTAGTTGGGGGTTAAGGTGGGCTGATAAGGTGAACTGTTCAACTAGTTTATCGATGGTAGAGCCGTACATATTGCCACCAATAATCTGGGCTTGCTCTTTCTCTAGTACGTATTTAGTAGTGCCGCGAAATGATTTATTAGCTTTAATTTTGGTAATCATTTCGCTAATCCTCGTCTGAGATGGGTTGAGATAAGCTGGCGTGAGTTTGTTCTATGAGGGCTGTTAGTTCTTTAATAGTTTGCAGATATTCTTGTACATCACTGGTCAGGGGTTGGCTACCAATTTTTACGGCTTCGTTAATGGCTCTGGTTTGTTGGTTGAGGTTATTACCAATCTTTTTTAGTTCGTAGATGGCTTGTCGATTAACTTCGGGTATAGTTAACTTTGGTTGTGGTAGAGGATAGTCAAATAATCTGGCTCTGATATAGTCGCTTTGCACTACTCCATTGCACCGTTGCTCTAGCCTTGCTTTCTCGGCATAGCTAACTCTAAATGTGATGGTTATCTCTCGCTTTTCTTCAGGCTGTACTGAATGATTACTTAGTACATCGGCTAGTTGATTACTAAGATTAGTGCGAGGATCTAATTTTGTCATAAACAAGTTATTTGGTGTACGACAATGGGGGTTTGGGGGAGACCCCCAACAAGCAACCACGCCTCTTTTGCGAAGCAAAAGGAGCGCCTTTGGCGCGTTAAGGCGTATTGCTTGCCTCTGTCTTCGCGCGGGGGTATGGGGGTGGCGTGAACCAGGGGGCTACACGCGGATTTGGGGGAGTACGTGACTTTGGGGCACTGCGGGTAAAGTGGATGCATTGACCCGGTGTAACCGGGAGTCATGGTCTGTTAACCAATCCGGTGAGCGGTGGGGTTATGCTGGGATTTGATGACCTGTTACTGCTTTTTACACTAGTCTAGTGTACTTACTGAATAACCTCTTTTTGTTTCTCTGAGTCACATGAGGACAAGAATCTTAAAGTTTTTTGTGCGAGAGTTTTTTTACAATGGGATAATTTGTTACTACCAAAACTAGGGTGTAGGATGTAGGGTGTCGGGTATAGGGCAAAGAGCAAGGAGCAAAAAATCATCTTTTTGTAGACCCTATTCCGCTACATACATGGTTCAATCCCAAGAGTTAATTGAGAGAAATTCCCCTACACCCTATACCCAATACCCCACACCCTTATTCTCCTAACTATGCCCCGTAAACCTAAAACTGTTCCTTTATCCAAAGTAGAAGATATCCAAGTTAGTCTTAAACAAAAGGCGGCTACTCCTAAAACCATTAGTCTTCAGGAGTTGGTCAAAAGTTTAGCTAAACCTATTCAGGATATGTTGGATGCTGGCTACTCTTATGAGGACGTTGCTCTTGTATTCCAGGGACATGGGGTGGAACTAGCACCCAGTGGTATTAAGAGTTTTCACAAGAGAGCTTTGACAACAGGTGCTAATACATCTGGTGAGAAATTTCTTGTTACAGGAGAGGAATTAAACTCTTCTTCATCTGAACAATCAACCTCACAAGAGATTTCTCATGGTGATGAGTCGTCTAGTTCATTGCCCTCTACAAGTAAACAATCTTCTAATTCCACAACTAAAACTACTAAGCGCAGAAAAGCGGCTGCTAAGGAGTCAGAGGATAAATCAGAACCAACTAGCTACCAAAACGGCTTAGCTTTTGTGCCAAAAATTTACAGTGATGATGAAATATAAATGGCTAACTATTTCCAACAAGGAGTAGTTGCAAAATTAATGATTAATAGAATGTAAGCAATAGCTTTGTATGTCGTAACACACAAATAAATTGTAGTAACCGGGACTGAGTTAAATCCAAAACCCCCAGCAACAGCACTGCAATTAAATTTTGAGTGCCTTAAATAACAGTATTAAATAGGGTGGCCGCCGAGATACGGATACCGTTGGCGAAACATTACTTAACATAAAAACGCCGATTTTACCGCGTATTACATGGGAGGGGTAAACCCTCATTCCCGTGTATTACACGGAAAGAAAAAAATTAAGTTAGCTGCCTCAATTATCAATAAACTAGAAGAAATACTTGTGGAGGCAGTATATGTGCTTACATCCTGAAGAAATTCCTCCTATTCCCGATGAAACGGTACGCATAGCCAAGGCCGCATTCCCAAAAGGTAATTTATATATGCGACTGCGTGATGAACTTGGGGTATTTTATCAGGATGAAGATTTCGTATCACTGTATCCACAACGGGGTCAGCCAGCGCAAGCACCTTGGCGGTTAGCGATGATACTGGTGATGCAATATCTAGAGAATTTATCTGATAGGCAAGCAACCCAAGCAGTGCAAGGGCGGATTGATTGGAAATACGCTTTGTCGTTGGAGTTGACAGACCCCGGTTTTGACTTTAGTGTTTTGAGCGAATTCCGCGACCGATTAATTACAGGTGGAGTTGAGCGGCAAATACTAGACTTGATGCTGTCGAAATTTCAGCAACTCAAACTACTCTCAGCAAGGGGAAAACAGCGCACTGACTCAACCCATATATTAGCTGTAGTCAGGGAACTAACAAGACTGGAACATTTGGGGGAAACTCTGCGTTATGCCTTGAATGCTGTGGCTGAAGTTGCACCCATTTGGCTGAAGTCATTAGCTCCCGCCGAGTGGTATGACCGCTATAGCAGACGCTTTGAAGATACCCGATTGCCCAGAACGGTTTCAGAACGAGAAGTTTTAGCTCAGACAATTGGAGCCGATGGCTTTTATTTACTCGATAACATCTATTCCCAAACTTCCCCCACCGAACTACGACAACTGCCTGCCGTAGAAGTCTTGCGTCAGGTTTGGTTACAGCAATACTATGCACCAACAGACACTCTTGAGTTACGCAACGAAAAAGATGGGCCACCGGGCGCAGTACGAATTCGCTCTCCCTATGACTTAGAAGCGCGTAACAGCACCAAACGCACCACTAACTGGACAGGGTACAAAGTGCATCTGACAGAAAGTTGTGATGAAGACTCACCTCACATTATCACTCATGTAGAAACGACTGCTGCCACAACTCAAGACGTAACAGTTGTTCCCTCAATTCACGAATCTTTGGGAGAAAAAAACCTCCTGCCTCAACAGCACTTGGTTGACCAAGCATACACATCAGCACAATTACTTTCTAGCTCCGAGCGCGACTATAACATTGACCTGCTGGGGCCAGTAGCTCTCAATGTTGGGTGGCAAGCAAAGGCTGGACTAGGATTTGATTTATCTCATTTTCAGATAGATTGGGAGCAGAAAACGGTCTATTGTCCTCAAGGTAAGCGTAGTTACCTTTGGAAGAAGAATAAAAATTTTTATGATAAACCCCTAATTTACGTTGAGTTTCGGCAGCGTGATTGTTTGGCTTGTCCAGTTCGCAGCCAATGTACTCGTGCAAAAACCAACCCGCGCGGGTTAAGCATACAGGTGCAATCTGATTATGAAGCTCTTCAAAAAGCTAGAGAGCGACAAAAAACTGAGGAATTTCAAAAACAGTATCAGTTGCGTTCAGGCATTGAAGGAACTATTTCTCAAGGAATCCGCGCCTTTGAAATGCGCGATTGTCGTTATATTGGGCTAGCTAAAACTCATCTACAGCATATTCTGACTGCTGCCGCTATCAATCTAAGTCGAGTTTTCGCTTGGTTAGAGGAGATACCAAGGGCTAAAACTCGCTCCTCACACTTTGCAAAACTAGCTGACTCTACTATGTGCTAGATAATACTTGTTTAGACTGGTGCTAAAACATCAATAAGATTTAAGCCTAATACCGTGTATTACACGGAAAAGCATCGTCATTTCCCGTTACACTTACGATGTAATACACGGGTGAGGTTATGTGGAAACGAGATATTCAGGGAAAGTTTGCGCTTAAAAGTGATGACTATCGTGAAGTACGTTCTTTACGACTAACAGATGATACCTGGAAAGCACTTGGTATTGCCTCTGAATGTTTGGGTTTAACCAGGGCTGACTATTTAGAACATATTGTTAGGCAGAACACCACCCCTTGTATTACACGGGAAGATTCAGAAATTTTAGCTCCCCATCAAGAGTCAAACGAACCGCAACCGAGTATTACACGGCAAAGGGAGTTTCCTCTAACATCTGATACTGAGCGCGAAAGACAGTCTGTTGCGTTGCCAACGATAAGAGAACTTGAAATTTTACGCGATCGCATTTTGTCCCAACTGAAGTTAGGTAAGCAAGCTACTGGGTATAAAACTGCTCAGAAGGTTCTCAATCGTTTCATTGCTGAACTAATCGGTTCAGTTTAGCTGCTTAGGGAATTCGCCAACGGTATCCGTATCTCGGCGGACACCCAAATAATGCTGCTAAATGCATTTAGCAGCACTAAACACAGTATTAATAATGCTAGATGCAGTATTTACAATGCTTTAACCAAGCAAAATACTGTAGTTATACATTGCTTACACATTGATTAAAGGTAGAGACAATGTATGGAAGATGCTGATAACAAGAGTGTACAAGTCACGACCTATTTACCCAAGGATGTGCATGAGCAACTCAAGAAGTGGATGGGTGACAATTACCAACGCTCTGTCTCCTCTGCTGTCTCGCTGATTGTCGAACATTTCCTGCAAAAAGACGGTCGCCCATTAGGAAATACCGACCTTAGCCCTAGAATGGCAGCGCTAGAGCAACAGAATCTCCCATCCCGGCTGGCAATGCTAGAACAGCAGATGCAGCAGCTAAGGGAAGCCCTCATCGCAGCTGGCGCTATTAGCCTGGCGAGTGGGGTTGAGGAGCATCTGGCAGAGAATACCAGCATTGAGGGCGGTCAGTTTATCTACTCTGTTAAGGAAGCCAGGGAGGGGTTAAGTAAAACGGAAATTATGCGTCGTCTAGACATAACCGCTACTACTTTAAAGCGGCTGGCAGAAACCGAGAGGCTATCTGAGGAGAAATATTTGGTGAAAGTTACAGGTTGGCAGTTAGGTTCTGGTGAGCGCCCGAAATTTTTCCCGCCGCAGTCCAATACTCAAGGGCAGGGTTAGTGAAAAAAGCTTTTCTCAGTATGGCTAATTTTAGGTAACAAAACTGTTCAGTGTGCTATGTCAGTTTTATGTGAAATCTATGGTAAATCCAGGGGATTTTCATGTGAAATCTATGTCAAATCCATGTGAAATTCATGGGATGAAAAACTGTCCCTACATGGAAGCTCTGTTAAATCCTTGGTAAATCTATGGTGGTTTTATGTCAAAACCATGTTTATGGAATATCAAGTTTTTTTGATTTGAACCCTCGCACAGTACGCAAAAAAGTTTTGCCCGTTTTTTTTGAGCCGGGAATAGTTAAAAACCGTTGCCACTACAACCAGCACTGCTTTTGCACATGGGCTATACATGAGGGTGCAGTAATTATCATGCACACTTTATGTGGGACACCTTATTAGCACATTGTTTATGCATGGGTTAGCAGTATTGTTTATGTACTTACAATGCGTTGTACTGTAAAAGCACTTTGTAAATCTAGTAAACAACAGTAATTGTTATGCGTAACTGCTGTATTTCCAGGTAAAAGCACATTGTTAGTAAATGAGATAGCCGTGCTAGCAAGCTGCCCCAACAGCATATATAAAATATTGGGGGTTTTTGGGTTTCTGTGGATTGGATTGGATTACTTTACTTGTCCAGTATTTGTCCAGTAAATTTGTTTATCTATTTAATTACCGTTAGTGGACGTGACGAAAAATTGGCATTTTGAGGCTGTTGGTGGGTCAATTGTCACACTGTTAAGCTTTCCTATGGCATAAAAACCTGTTCTCTCCGGAACTCAGCCATGAGGAAACTAGCCGTAGTCTATTAGCTACAACTGGCACAGTTATTTAGTTAGGTTTAGGGTGAAAAATTGTGATTAAGCCTGGGGTTTCTCCAAAGCCAGCCAGTTCTGGAAGATTTTATCTCGTCCATCGTCACCGCCTACCACACGGTAAACCCGCTGGCGCTCACCTGTCCCATCTCTGCCTACATATTTCAATGACAGCCCTATCTTAGAGAGCAATCGCCGTAAGATGACAATTGGGCTGTCATTGTTACTGAGGGTAATACCGAGTACAGTTTTTACCTGCCACTTCAGCCTCAAGGCTTGATTAGCAATCTCTACCAAATCGGCATCAGTTCCCCGGAGTTGTCGGTCATCGGCGATAAAATTGGGGATGCCCAGCCATTCTAAGGCGTGAATTACCAAACCCAATTGACCGCCGTTAAAATCCGGTAGCCAGGCGCTCTTAGCTTGCAGCATTTTTTCACCCAGTTTGCGATCGCGGTCAGCAACAAACTCTCTGCCTATGGTGAGATAATAATGCAGCCTCAGTTGTGGGTAATAGCCAGCATCGTCCTTTTGCACCAGTTCTTTTGTAACTTCCACGCCATAACGCTGCTCTAGTTTGTATTTGCGCTCAATGTGGCGTTCAGCAGTGGTTTTAGAGCGTTGTTGTTGCAGTGCTTCATATTTAGTGGGGGTCATTTGGCTAGTGTCAGTAGCAGCGACATCCTCACATTCCCCGTCGTAAAGTTCATTTTTTTGGGTGGTAATCTCTTGGTCTAATTTCTTCCTAGTTTTGTTGTCATAGACATCGATAATGTTGTGGCCTTCGTCGCCTAACCCTTGTAGAACTGACTCACGGTAATGAATCATGCCAGCGTTAATCCGACAGCTCATTTTGCCAAAAATGTTGAGGGCAGTGCGGTTAATGTTGATTTCCGCGCCGTCGATGATCAATGAGGCATCTTGCAGCATCTTCAAGTTAGCCTGAAAGCGTTGATGCTCACTGGCAAGGAGTGATTTCAGGTTCATAGCTCCGTTGCCAATCTTCCCAAGTCCATGACGGGCAACCCACAAATGGCGCGGTACATCCTCACGTACACGGGCTATAGCTTGGCGAGTGGCATTTTCTGGGGCAACCCCCATAAAGCACCCCCAAACGCTGGTAAAGTGCTTTCTAATGTCAATGCTGACCCCTGTGCCAATGGATGGGGATGCCAGTACAATGTCATACTCTAGCAGCACTTTGTTGAGTCGCTCAATGCAGCCATAAGCTTCTTTTTCGGGGTCGAGAATGGTTTCGGAGTCAATGCGGAGTATTTTACTGTCGGGGAATTGTTTCTTTAACCTTGCTTCTAAGACTTTGGTGCCCCATTTGGATTTGGCTTTTTGGCAGTCAAGGGCAATAAAGGGTTTACCTCCATCTGCGATATGGGCTTCTAGGGCAGCTAGCCAGTTAACAGGTGTAGTTTGATTGTAGTGGTAAATATTCCAAGGTTGTCCTTTCCAGTTGTTGACTACAACCCAAGGGGTAACTTTGGTTTCTGCTAGCCCCATGACCATTTCAGCGGATAAATCAGATAAGTCAGCGTCAGCGACGATGATTCTCCCACGTCCTGGGGCTAAGGCATTTTTGAATAATTGTGACAATTGATTAAGAACTTCTACCCGATGCTTTTTGACATCTGTGTTGGCAGAGAGTAAGTGCCAAATGACTTGTTCTGATTCGTCAATAATTACTAAGGGTTCTCGCCAGTGGATGGCGTTAAATTTAGCTTGACCGTTGGGGTGTAAGCTGTCTACGCACAGGGCAAAGCCGAGTAAAATCCCGGTTTCGCTGTTTCGCACTTCGGTGATGTAGGGAATGCCGAGTCTGTCGGCTAATGCTTGGGCTAATTGTACCCTGTGGGATAACAGTAGTACTGGTTGACCGTTGGAGATCGCCTCGCTCACTATGGGGACAAATGACTCGGTTTTACCTGAACCCTTGGGGGATTTGAGTAAAATCAGTTTAGCGTCATCAGGTATGAGCAATTCTCCTAGATAACGCTGATTTATGGTCTGTGCAGCATTATAAGAAAGTAGGCTGTAGCCTTTGACCTGCCATTGTTCTAAAGTAAGTGCTTGTCTTATGACCTCATGAGCAACATCTGACCCCCTGGCAACGATCAGGTCATCAATGCCTTTTTCTGGGTAACTCCACTCTGTAACTAGAACTTGACAGCCACACTTGGTTAACAGCTTTGTGGTTTGGGCGATGGCAATGTTGACCCGTTGGATTGTTTCTGGTTTGGTGTCGTGGTCAAAGCAGATGATGAATTTACGCCCCAAGGTGGCGAAGTGTTGCAGGTCGGGAATGAGATGTTTTTCGCCGATGGGTTGCCCAAATTCATCTTTGGGGCTGCGGTAGCCGCCGTTGACTCCGGGGAGGGCGATTGCGGCATAGCCCAAAGTCAGCAACGCTCCGGCTTTTTTGGCTCCTTCACAAATTACAAGGGGGATGTTATATTTCCATACCCAGTGCCAGAAACCATTGGTTTTATCTTCATCGCTGATGGTTTTTTCATAGCGTGCGGCCACAACCTCCCAGATTTCATCCGGTACAGCTAGGAAGAATGCCCTGGTTGGCACTCGCAACGGATGTTCGTATTTGATGACTTTATGGACTTTGTTCGGGTCGCGCCTGGGATGGTTGGGCTTCATGCAGCCCCACTGCATGGGGCTTTCATCGTTGAGTGGGTCAATGCCACTGCACCACCAGGAAAGTCCTTCGATGTGGCGATACTTCTTCAGTACGCCGTCTCTGAGTCTTCCATCGTTACGGCGGGGGACGTTTTGACCGTAGAACAGATAGTCATAGGCATCTGTGCCTGAGACTGAAATAACGTTTAATTCAATAATTCCAGGGTCAACAGCACTGGCTAACCATTCATTCCAGTGGGTTTCTTCTATGTCAGAGGGGTGGGATATCAATTCGTATCCCCCCATAACTTCATTTGATTGAAGTTCGTAGTTGCTATTTATCACAGATGTTTCCCTCAAATACGTCATTTTCAGTATTTGGAGGGGGTTAAAGCGCTGCTACACCTGTTATCTATGAGATTTACTGTTTTGCTTATTTAGGCTTTCTTTTTTGGGCTATCAAAAAAATTGATAAAATTTCTGGTCAAAATCGTCCAGCAGAAATTTATAAATTGCCACAGCAACTCATATAATATGAGTAAGCAGCGCGGACTAATCTCTTTTACCAATCAGTGGTCATTAGCTTCCAACTTAACTGCCACTTCTTTGGATCTGTAGAGATAAACCCCGCTTCCCAATATTTGGAATATTTAATTTTTGACATCGGGCAAAGTGTTCACTACTTAGTAGCGCTTTGTCCTTTTAATTTTTGGTGCTGTTCTATATTTACCTCCATACAAGCTTTATTTACGTCTTGCCTGATCTTACAGAACTTCTGTCCGTCTTATATCTAACAAGACCTGATTTTTTGCTTCACATTACTCAACAAAGTCGGTTGTTTTCCCTCTGAGTTGGTCACGCTACTCCCTTACCTTCATCCATTGAAGAAGATTGCCTGTATTCTCGTAGGGCTTTCGTCACCAAACGCTCTACAAGATTCGACAAAGTACGATCCTCTGATTCGGCTATAGCTTCGAGTTCTTCTCTGAGTTCGTGAGAGCAAGTAAAAGTTATCTTTGCTTTTTTGGTTTGACCCATAGCTTCAGAAGATATTAGATATCTTCAGTATCTTCCGAAGCTTGTTTAATGTGTATATTTTCCGAAGCTATAGTTTTTATTTGACAGCTTCGGAAGCTATAGATTAAGATAACAGACAAGACAGAAAAACAGCAAGCACCGTTAGCTGATACTTGCCTAACGAGCGAGGAAAAGCCAATAATTTCAACCTTTCGGCTTGTGGACATTACTTTGTAACGGTGACTTTCAGATACCTGTCTGACAGCTGCCAGTAACCATCACTGGCTATCAATCACTATTTGCCCATTAATCAATAGATGCTCTATGAAAGCGTCAAATTCCTCACGGGGATTGGATTTAGATTCCCCAGGTTTGTTTTGTTCAAGTTATGTTACGAAATCTGAACTTGCAAGAATTCTTAACGTTGCTCGTTCAACTTTGGTCAGTTGGGACGGTATAGCCCTTTACCGCATAGATAGCTACCGCCAAGCCTACCCAGTCAAAGCGGATGGCAGTACAGACCGCTCTTGCCCATTGTCACCATACCAAAGCTGGGTTTTAAGTCGCGTTGGTCGCGTCATGCAAAATCTCAAGTCGGCTGAACGGGTAAAGAACTACATCAAAAAGTATCCCCAAGAATTCAGCCCCGCCAAGTTTCAAGCACAGTTTAACCAAGTCACCAGAGGTAATGCAGCATGAATGCTCTAGATATGATTTCTATCAAAGAAGTTTGCGAACTGTTGGAAATGCCAGAAGAAATTATTAGATTCTCTTTGCAAGAATCTCATCCAGATAATTTTGACAGCCTCAAAGAAATTAGCTTTGCTTCCTTTGAAACGTTAACTCAAGTCCTTAAACAGAAAGCCGAACAAGAACAAACTGGAGAAATAGCCGCGATTGCTCCATCAACTAACAATACTCTACCTATTCCAGAGCAACAAAAAATCATCAATGGAACATTGAATGCTTTAAGTGAGTTTGTCGGTAACTACACCTTAACCATTGATAAAATCACTTCCACCTTGGCATTTATCAGTGGTCAATCAGTTGTAAATAACTTTGTTCACATTCATTCAAACACAATTAGAAACGGTTTAGAGAATTACTTAGATGAGTTAGCGAATGAATTTACAACTGCTGCTCACTCCATCAAAGGAATTGATGCTAACGATTTTTTAGCCCAACGGGGAATTACCCCGAAACAACGGACTGCTCAGAAGTCACTAGAAGAAATCATGAATCTGGCAGCAAATATCTAGATATTGCCTACAGATTAGCATTGTCTGATAGTCGCTTCTTATCTTTGTTGTTAAGTACTGCAAGAGAGAGAAAAATGCACATAATCACTGAGACTTGTTTTTATTCTGGTGTAGCTACCCTGTCTCTAATCGGTGGTGTAGCAGCAGTTATTTCCCCTCTAGGTATGGGTTTATTCGCAGTAGGGTTAGCAATGTATGTCAGCCAAAATCGACGCTAAATTTCGCAGTTTAGAGTCAGCTAAAGATTGGCAAGCATTTAAGGTAAATCCGTTAATGTTGATGGGTTGTATTGTTGTTCCTTTATTTGTTGGCAGCTACGCATATACCAGTTGGCAGCAAACCAAAAATCTCCAGCAATCTGAAGATGTTGAGATTAAATACTTGCCCCTTTGTAGCTACAAGCGCCCTTCTTAAGAACAGAAAGTTTTCAACTATGTAGCAGATGAAAATGAACTATCAACCACTACCGGAATTGGTCAATACTGCTCAAAAATTACTCACTGATATTAGGCAGCATCCACACTTTCAAAGATTGAACTATACCCCAGATGTAACGATTGGGGATGCTTGTCAAGCACTTAATGATTTGTGTACTGAAATAACCGAATGCACAATTTTAGATGCATCAAAATTTGAGAGATTTAGCCCATGAAAGATTTACTCAGGGTTTGGGATAGCACCCTACTCAGTAGCCGCAAAACCTATCACATTGACGGCACACTTTACCGCTACTTGTACACAAAAGGGACAATCCAGCATCCCCAGTACATATTTTGCCCTTTGGAAGGACAAAGGAAGAAGGCAGATATAACCTTAAACCACCAAAAACTACTGACCCGTTGTTATGAAGTGCCAGATATGGTTCCTGGTAGCGAGGTGGTGAGCAGTAATGCAGTGCAACTTTCACTTTTTTAATGGAGAGCGATCGCATTCGCCGGCAAGCTTGGAGATCGCCCCCCTTGCATCTACGCATCATAGACACAACATGGATCTTAGCAATGAAAGACAACGAAGAATTTATTTACCCAGACTCAGAACTACAAATAGAGACACCAGATTTTGAGCCGCCATACCCACCTTTTACAGGCGTTGAATTTCTAGCAACCCACACCACAATTGACGCTCATCCATACAGCGTGGCATTTGGTCAATTCCTAGGGAATGGCATTGACCCGGACACAGCCAACTTACTGGCATTTGGTGAAAATCGCTTTGACTTAATTAGTAATGATTTTGATGACCCACTGCGACAACGGGCCACCCGCATCTATGACCGATTAGAGGACATGGACTACTGGCGAGACTCAGGTACAACTGACCGTCAACCAGAAAACTTCAGCTTTGGGGAGTAGTGACAATGGACTTTCGACCAATTAAAAACAGTTCCGCAGTACATTCAAAAGCCATTGATAGCCGTGCTAAAGACTGGGGAGATGTTGAAGCTGATATTCTCCACTACTTAGGAGATGTTTCCCGCCTGGAGGAATTTGCTAATCGTGCCAACGGTGCAGAACAATTAGCCCAGTACGTAGAACCTTTCCTAGCCAATGCCCAGAAATATCTGGAATCCTTGGCTAAGGTTAATCAAGGTCAGGTGACATGGACTGATTTACGCAAACAGTTCAGCTCAAAAGTCGCCCAAGGGATCGCCAAAATTAGACAAGTTAATGCCCAATTCGATAGCGAAATGGCTGTGCTAGATGCCCGTGACCGTGCAGCCATCACCAAAATTGAGCAAAAACGCCGTAACACCTTAACTGAGATTGCCAGCGACTTAAACCAGGATTTGCAAATTGAGTTTTACAGGCACACCAAGCAGTTGCAAACCATTGAAAGTAAACAAGCCACTTATGAAACTAGGCAGAGCATACAGTCTAACTTGCAGCAGCAGAGAAAACAGCTACTAGAGCGCATTCGCTACGGTTCCTTTACCCAGCAATCAGAACAGATACCTGTTGAAGTTGCTACCAATCAGCCTAAAAGCAACTGGAGTGCTTTTGGTGGCATCTGGGAAGCAATTAGAAATCGATAGTCATTGAATTAGTTGGGAGATTGGGAGAATGTTGGCGAAACCAGATAAACCCGTCAACATCTCCCCTTTTTTATATAGGGGAGATGGTTATGGGCCTCAACAACAGCCACAACCAGAAGTTACAGAAAACAACAAAGAACGCTCATTTAGGCATTGGGCTAACCTGTGCGAACTGGTTGGGGGTGCAAGTCTTAACAGCGCGGTAATATTTACCTTTCGGGCTATGGGGGTACATCCCTTGGGTTTCGTGCTGGCAATTGGAGTTTCACATTTTTACTTCACAGCTACCGCCGCCAGTGAATCTTCAAAGCGATTCACGCACATCATGACAGGTGCATCGGCATCTTTAGCAGGATTTACCGCACTATCAGAACCCATTGGCAATTATATTGGCGGTCACACCAGCCAACAGCGGTTTTACTCAGAACTAGAAAAACTTCACCCCACTCAATCAGAGAATAATTTACCAGTTTGGGGACTGCCAGTGCTGATTGTGGCGTTTTTCGTGTTTTTTGTTGGCAGGAGGAGAAGATGAGATTTTTAACTCCCGCACATGAAGCAGTCGCCAGAAGCCAGCACAGTCAGGCAATGCAATGGTTTGATAACCTGAGTTTTGACCGCAAAGTAACTGGGATCACCTTTTCCCTAGCGCTGGGTATTGGATGCGGTGCAACTGCCTACACTGGCATGATGGTTACACAAGTGAAGTTCTGCTTACAGGTAAGGCAGTCTGCCTTACAATGCCAGGACAGCCAGAATCGACCATTTAAAATGACCCAAGAGCAATGGGACAAGTGGGGTGAGGACGGCAGACCAGATTCTGCGGTAAAGTTTCGCACTATTTCCCCAACTAATCCATATAAACCCCTGTGGGCGTTCGGCGCATTTCTGGGTTTTGCCTCATCTGGTTGGATGTTGCGCCACCTCCAGGAATCAGAGCGGATTTTGAGCCAGTATCGCCGGATAACAGAAGAAACCGATTTAGCAGTGGCACGGGTACAGGGTGAAGCAGAGGTGATGCTGGCTGGCACTGACCACACCGCCGTTATTCAGCAGGCAGAACTTTTGGCTAGTGCTGAGGTAGAAATTACTGGTCACAACGTCAAAGGGCAATTATTTGAGGCAGAAACGGCGGGAATGAGTGAGGAGGAGAAGGCAGAATACATCAACTTTCTCAAATCTCAGAAAACCCCATATCTGGAAGGAACCCAGACGCTACAGGGAATTGTTGACCCTAGTGATAAGGTAGAAGGCGAAAAAGACACAAAGGCGATGACTGGGGATGAAACCGCAACTCCTGAACCGGGACAAGCAAACCAGAAACAGCCAACTGAGAACACTAGCCCTACGCTAGAACCACTAAATCGCATTTTAGGAGCCAAGCGCTCAACCTTGATTGTGGGTGGTACGGGGGCAGGGAAGAGCGTTACTGAAAGCTATATGCTCACTAAGTTTTTCCAGCGTTTCCCCAATGCTAATGTCTGGGCCATCGCCCAAAAGAATGACAGTTTTTGCGGTCTAGACAAGAAAGGGCGGGTGCTACTGTTTGACCCGCTTTCCCCCCAAGCTGCAATGTCGGCAATTGACGAGGTTTACAACGTCTATGATCACCGCCGTCGTGTAACTGAATATCGCCGCCACGAGTTTGACAATCAGCCTGTGCGGTTAATCCTGGCTGACTGGCATAGCATTTATGAAACCTGTAAGGATGACCAGTGGTTTAGTCCTTATCTTAAGAAAATCAGCACCATCATTACTGTAGGGCGTGAGTTAAACGTCTGCTTGCTCATTGACACTCAGAGTTTTAACTTGGCTGCGCTGGGACTGGGGGACAGCAATATTAGAAAGAACCTGTATATTATCGCTCAGGGTAATTTCTCAGTAGAAGAGGATGGCACGGTTAATGACAGCTACGGGGTGTTACTCAATCTCATTACCAACGCCAAAATTGTTGATGATGCTGAAGTTAGGGCAGCACTGAAGGCACGGTACAACCAGCTTAAGCCTCAGTCGAAACAATTGGGGCAACCGTTGATTTTTATCTCGGTTGACCCGATGCAGTTAGATATCTTGCCTGATATCAGGCATTACAAGCCAGGGCAACAGTCTAAGGTTAAGCTATCTGGGTATACACCAGAGCAGTTAAACACCATTCTGTTGCTTGAGTTTGATATCGACCAATCGCCACAGATGCCAGTTGAGGTGAAAGAAGAAGTTGTGCAGTTAACTCAGTTGCAGCAACGGGTTCTCAACTATCTCAAAGGGAAGGGCTATAAGGAAGTGGATGATATCAGGGGGGCGTTAAAGCGTAATGGTTACAGTACGGAGCAGATTAGAGAGGCACTGGCTGGTTTAGTGCAACTGGAGATAGTAAATATAGATGACCAAGGCAGGTATGGGGCAATTAAGTAGTAATCGGGACGGATGGT